>NZ_JBEXUE010000303.1:0-12382 GCF_040614275.1 Streptosporangium sp. NPDC006013 | reverse complement strand
CTGTCGGGTGAACGAGACTGCGCACACTGTACGCGGCCCAGGTTCGTTCGTCGATGAGGTCGCGGTCGTGGGGCAAACCCCCATCAGGGACGCCGCGACGATCGCGGCCATCTGGTGCCCGCCGCCGTGTTCGGCGCCCAGGTGGCGGCCTGGGACGGCGGCTGCCTCCCGCTGAGCGACCGCACCGCCGTCGCCGACCTGCCCGCCGGGTACGAGGGGAACATCTTCCGCATCGACTACCGGGTGCCGAGGGACACGCGCGCTACGGTGCTCAGGGACGGGCGGCGGACCGAGGTCCCGCTCAGAGCCGGCCGGGACCGGGTCTACCTGCCGGCCGGGGCCGGCTCGGGGCCGGTACGGATCTCGGTCCAGGACGACGGGGTCTGCCTGCGCGCGGTGGTGCTCGGCATGGCGGTACCGGAGGAGGTGGTCAGTGGCGGCGCAGGATGAGCAGCAGGTTCCAGCTCACGATCTCGCGCAGCCCGGGAACGTGGATCACCGGGGTCGCCCAGCGCGGATGGTAGCGGGGCAGGGCGTCCAGGACCGTGGCGTCCGGCTGCCGCTTCGCCCAGCGCAGCGCCGCACCGATCGAGACCGGGTAGAGGCCGGCGCCGTAGCGGTTCTTGGGCGGCTTGCCGTACTTGCGGGTGTAGCGTTCGGCGGCGCGGTGGCCGCCGAGGTAGTGCCAGGGCGAGGTCTCGTGGCCGCCCCAGGGCGAGAGCCAGTTGGTGAAGGACAGGTAGATCACACCACCGGGACGGGTCACCCTGACCATCTCGTCGGCCATCCGCCACGGTTGCGGCACGTGCTCCAGCACGTTGGAGGAGAAGCAGACGTCCACCGAGCCGGTCGCCAGCGGCAGGTCGAGCGCGCTGCCCAGCACGGCGCCCTCCGGGGCGGCGCCCTGGCGGGCCATCATCTCGCCCGCGTCGCAGTCCACGCAGACCGGCCGGGCGCCCACGGACCGCAGCACGTCCGTGAAGTAGCCGGGGCCGCCACCGACGTCGGCGACGAGCGCGCCGTCCAGATCGGTGTAGGAGGCGAGCTGGGCCACCGTGTCCCTGGCCAGCATGCCGTAGAAGAAGTCCGGGTCGCTCTGCTCCTTGCGGAAGCCGCCGAGCAGGGCGACGGACCGGCCCAGGGTGGCGCGGAACGATGCCGGGTGGGTCTCCAACGCTGCTCCTCTACGGAGTAGAACAAACCAGGTGGGGCGGAGCATAACACCGCATCGCCAGCGAACTTTTCGCACTCGTAGGGTGTTCCGCCGGAACACGGGGATCAGCAGGGGAGGGCCAGTGGAGGCCACGGAGACAGAACGGCCGGAGCGGCCGGAGCCACCGGCGCTGCGGATCGTGCTGCCCGGCTGGCTGGCGGCCCTCCGCAGTCCGGTGCTGCTCGGCGCCGCCCTGCTCATCGTGGTGTCGCTGGTGCTGCGGCTGCTGATCCTGCGCGACTCCTACTTCGTCGAGGACGACCTGCTCTTCGTCGGCGACGCCTACCGGAGCGACCTCACCCTCGACTTCGTGACCCGGGTGCACAAGGGCCACTTCATGCCCGGCGCCCTCGCGCTGACCTGGGTGCTCTCGCGCATCGCGCCCTACGACTGGCTGCTGGTGGCCGGTGTCACGTTCGTCGCGCAGGCGCTGCTCAGCGTGCTGGCGCTCCGGCTGCTGCGGATGCTGTTCGGCACCCGGCCGGCGATCCTGCCGCTGCTGGCCCTGTTCCTGTTCTCCCCGCTGACGATTCCGGCGTTCGGCTGGTGGGCGGCCGCCATCAACGCGGTGCCGCTCCAGCTCGTCCTGGTACTCGCGCTGACCGACCAGGTCCGCTTCGCCCGCGGCGAGGGCACCCGGTACGGCCGGCACGCGCTGGCGTGGTGCGTGGTCGGCATGGCCTTCAGCACCAAGGGGGTCTTCGTCACCTTCCTGCTCTTCGCCTTGACCACCGCCTTCCTGCGGGAGCGGGAGAAGGGCTGGATCACCTCGGCGCTCGGCGAGGTGCGGCGGCACTGGCGGCTCTGGTCGGCGCACGTGATGGTGCTCGCCACCTACACGATCCTCTATCTCGCCAGGATGAGCACGGCGCCGGGGGAGGGCGCCTCGGTACCCGATCCCGGCGTGACCGCCGACCTGCTCTCGCTCCTGCTGGGCCGGACGTTCCCGAGCGGGGCGATCGGGGGGCCGGTCGACTGGGCGCCGACCCCGACCGGCGGCCTGACCGCCCCCTCCGACGTCCTCGTCGCCGTCTCCTGGGCGGTCCTGGCGATCCTGCTTGTGATCACCGTCTGCTACCGGCGCCGCGCGCTGCGGGCGTGGCTCGTCCTGGGCGGCTACCTGCTGCTCGCCGACGCGATCCCCACGGTGATCGCCCGGGGCAACTACACGTCGCTGGTGGGCCTGGAGAGCCGTTACGTCGCGGACGCGGTGGTCGTCCTGATGATCTGCCTGGGGCTCGCCCTGCTGCCGGTCAGCGGGGAGAGCGGTGCCTACCGCCGCGCGCTGCCCGCGCCGTCCTCGCTCGTCCTCGCCGCAGGACTGACCTCGGGTGCCTACCTCTTGCTGTCGATGATCTCGATCGGGGCCTATCGGAACACCCTCACCGGCGACCACGTCCGGACATATCTTGAAACGGTCGCCGGGCAGCTCGCCGCGGCTCCGGACAATGTGGTGATCTATCCGACCCCGGTCCCCGACGACATCGTGCTCCCGGTCAACGGCGAGCGGCGGCTCAGCAGCCACCTGCTCGCCCCGCTGGCCCGCCCGACGGTACGGGTCAGGATGGCGCACCCGGAACCCTCGGAGGACGCCAAGGTCTTCAATCGTGAAGGCAGGCTGGTGCGGATGAGCATCTTCGGCTTCCTGGCCACCCGGGGCGAGGGCGAGCAGTGCATACGGACCCTGGACGGCACCGCGTTCTTCCCCGACGCGGTCTCCTTCGGCGGGAAGGCCACGGCGGGCGCGCTGGTCTACATCTCCGACCGGCCGGTCTCGGTGACCGTGCAGGTCGGTGAGGAACGGATCGTGCTCAGCCTGCAGCAGACCTCTGGCGGCCTCGTCCACTTCCCGGTGACGGGGGTGGGCAAGGGGATGAAGATCGTGATGGACGACCCGACGGCCCCGCTCTGCATGACCGGCGTCGCCCTCGGGGCGCCGGTCGCCGAAGGCGAGCAGCCCTCCTAGCCTTTGGCGGTCTCCGGGGCCTGCCGCGGGAGTGGCCGCTCCGAGCCCTCCGCCGGCGCAGGGCGGAGGGGCGGGCGCACGAGGCGGTTGAGGCGCTGGGCGGGCCGTTCCACGAACCGGTAGGTCAGGGTGGCCATCACGAGCGTCATGACGGTGATGGGTACCAGGTTGCCCAGGAAGTTGCCGGAGAACTGCTGCTGCTCGGTGAAGCCATACCACAGGTAGATGGCCACGAACTGCCAGAGGAAGACGCCGTAGGAGATGCGGCCGAGGAAGCCCATCACCGGGTTGGCGAGCAGGACCTTCACCGGTGAGTCGCCCGGCGGTGGCAGCGTGGCCGGGACGAGCAGGCACAGGGCCACGATCGCGTAGAGGGCCAGCTCGAACAGGCCCGACCAGACGCCGTCGATGCCGAGGAAGCGGGTTCCGGTCACGGGGGAGGCGGCGACGGCGTACGCCAGGGCGGCGACCAGCCACCACGAGCCGGGGGAGGCCCACACCGCCCGTTCGAAACGCCGGGCGGGGGAGTCGGTGTCCGGGGTGGCGCGTATCCAGGCCAGCACCACGGCCAGCGCCATCCCCACGGCGAAGAAGATCATCGACCGGGGCGGCCAGCTGTTCAGGAAGGGGCGGTACTCCGGGTAGTAGGTCAGCAGTGTCCAGGCGAAGGAGAGCGCGATCAGCACGCCCAGGCCCATCAGCAGCCGCCGGGCCCGCCGGTGCACGTCCGCCCCGCCGCGCCGGGCGAAGGCGGCCAGGCCCGCCGCGAGCAGGGGGAGCAGCAGGTAGAAGGCCACCTCGACGGAGAGGCTCCACATCTGGGCCAGGCCCTTGGGTCCCAGGCCGAACCACCAGGTCTCGGTGACGTAGTTCTGGTTGAGGGTCAGCAGCGTCAGCCAGCTCCAGGCGTCGGAGGTGTGGTCGCGTGACCAGATGAACATGGCCACCACGACCACCAGCCAGTAGGCGGGCAGGATGCGCACCGCCCGCTTCCACAGGTAGGCGCGGGTGCGGACGGCGGGGGTCTGGCACAGCAGCGCGGCCGCGTAGGGGCGGTAGAGCAGCAGCCCGGAGAGCGCGAAGAAGATCGGCACAGCCACGTCGCCGCGGGAGAGCAGCGCGCCGGTGAAGCCTTCGCGGAGCGCGGCACCGGACTCGCTCGCGACGTGGAAGACGAGCACCGCGAGCGAGGCGACGGCGCGCACGCCGTCAAGAGTGTCCAGATGACCGACTATTTTGGATGGAACCTGCGGAGAGAGCTGTTCCGATCTAGAACTTGTTTCGGTCACTTTTCCGCATCCCCCGGTGACGTCGATCACTCTCTGCACCTAACATACTGGTCAGTAGCCTTGTCAATCCACATATTTCCCCCCAAACCCCCCATGCTGTAATCCCCCAGGAGGGTAGATGCGTCGGGTCGTCGGAGTAATCCTGTTAGCCGTCGGGGCGTTCCTCATTGTGCTCGCGCCGCTGGTGCGTTTCCAGATCGGCGGCAGCCTGATCGCGGCTCCGGCCGCCCAATACGGGATCAGCAAGCTGGAGGCCACCGGAGCGCAGTACTTCAGTGCCAAGGACCTCAAGGTGATGACCGGCGACCTCGCCATCACCGTCACCACCCGCGGGGACGTGTCCCAGTCCCAGGGCGACCGGGTCGTCTGGGACGAGTTCACCGCGGTCAACGACCCGACGAACGGTAACCCGGGCATCGCGATCAACGAACGGCGCAGCGCCTTCAACAAGTACACCGGCGAGGGCATCAACTGCTGCGCGGTGAACATCGACAAGAAGCCCAGCAAGCTTGAAGGCCAGATCTACAAGTTCCCCTTCGACGTCGAGAAGAAGACCTACAAGGTCTTCAACTCCACCGCGGGCATGGCCTTCGACGCCACGTTCGTCGGCGAGGAGGACGTCAACGGCCTGCCGGCGTACAAGTTCGAGCAGGTGGCTCCGGAGACGAAGACCGAGACCCGCACCGTCCCCGCCTCGATCATGGGTGTGACGGACGTGACGGGCGACGTCCAGGTGGACCGGTTCTACGAGGGCAAGAACACCTACTGGATCGAGCCGGTGACCGGCTCGCCGGTCAAGCAGGAGCAGCAGCGCAACGACGTCCTGAGGACCCAGGACGGTGCCCACAGCATCATCGCCTTCGCGGCGACGGCCAAGATGACCCCGCAGACCGTCGACGAGCTGGTGCGCAACGCCACCGAGGGCAAGAGCCAGATCACCCTGCTCAAGGTGACGATCCCGGTGATCCTGCTGCTGGTGGGCCTCGCCCTGCTGGTCACCGGATTCCTCCTGGTCCGCAGGACCGGCCGGGGCTGACGATCGGAATGCGGTGAGCTCCGGTGACCGGATCCTGGCGAGCCAGGATCCGGTGAACGAGAAAGCGGTGGCCGCGTGGCCGTCGGCGAATCCGCCGGCGGCCGCCCCGGCCGCGCCGGAGCTCCCCCTCCCGGGCGCCCGGCGCCTCTCGCTCGTCGCCCTTGTCCGGGCCTGCCGCCCGCGCCAGTGGCTGAAGAACGCCCTGGTGTTCGCGGCCCCGGCCGCGGCCGGCGTGCTGGGGACCGCCCAGGGCCTGCTGGGCGCGCTGATCGCCTTCGTGGCGTTCTGCCTGGCCGCCGGCGGCACCTACCTGCTCAACGACGCCGCCGACGTCGAGGCCGACCGCCGCCACCCGCGCAAGCGCCACCGCCCCATCGCGGCGGGTCTGGTCTCGGTACGGCTCGCCTGGATCGTCGGAGCCCTGCTCGTCGTGCTCGCCCCGGTGTTCGCCGCGCTGTCGGGTGACTGGCGGCTGCCGGCCGTCGTCGTCGGATACCTGGCGCTGACCTTCGCCTACACCTACTGGCTCAAGCACGAGGTGGTGGTGGACCTGGTCGCGGTCGCGGGCTGCCACGTGATCCGCGCCTTCGCCGGGGCGGTCGCCGTGGACGTGCCGGTGACGAGCTGGTTCCTTGTGGTGATCTCGCTCGGCTCGCTCCAGCTCGTGGCGGGCAAGCGGGAGGCCGAGCTGCGCGCCGCCGCCGGTGGCAACTCCACCCGCGCCATCCTGGCCGCCTACACTCCCGGCTACCTGGCCGGTGTCCGGATGATGTCGTCAGGCGCCATGATCGTGACCTACTGCCTGTGGGCGCTCAACGACCACCCCGGCCCGTTCTACGGGATCAGCATCGTGCCCTTCCTGCTCATCGTGCTGCGGCACAATCTGCTGGTGGACAGGGGCGTGGGGGAGGAGCCCGAGGAACTCGCCCTGCGCGACCGGCCCACGCAGGTGTTCGTCGCGCTCCTGCTCGTCTCGCTCGCCTTCGGGATCTACCTGCCTTGACCTCCTCTCCAGGGCAGAGGCCCGAGTTCTCCATGCTCAAGGAGGTTCGATGACCTTCCTGACCGGCTGGGGCCGTACCGCGCCGACCCCCGCGCGTCTGGCCAGGCCCCGCTCCGCCGAGGAGGTCGCCGAGCTGGTACGGCGGGCACCGGGCCGGGGCGTCGCGGTCCGGGGACTCGGCCGCTCCTACGGCGACGCCGCGCAGAACTCCGGCGGCCTGGTCCTCGACTGCACCGCACTGACCTCGTGGTCCCTGGACGGGACAACCGGCCTGGTCACCGCCGCCGGCGGGCTGAGCCTGCACGACCTGATGGCCGCCCTGGTGCCCCTGGGCTGGTTCGTCCCGGTCACCCCGGGCACCAGGTACGTGACGGTCGGCGGGGCCGTGGCGGCCGACGTGCACGGCAAGAACCACCACGCCGACTCCTCCTTCGGCGCTCACCTGCGCTCCCTCACCCTCGTCACGGCCGACGGCGCCGGCCGTACGCTGGCGCCGGGCGACGAGCTGTTCTGGGCCACGGTCGGTGGGATGGGGCTCACCGGTGTGATCACCGAGGCGGTGTTCCAGTGCCTGCCGATCGAGACCTCCCGGGTACGGGTGGACGTCGAGCGCACCCGGGACCTGGACCACACGCTGGAGACGATGGCGGCCACCGATCACCGTTACCGCTACACGGTCGCCTGGATCGACCTGCTCGCCGCGGGCGCCCGGATGGGCCGCAGCGTGCTCACCAGGGGAGACCACGCGACCCGCGACGAGCTGCCGCGCGGCGCCGACCCGCTGGCGTTCGCTCCCGGTTTCGCGGTGAAGGCCCCCGCCTGGGCGCCGAACGGGCTGCTCAACCAGGTGACCGTACGGGCCTTCAACGAGGCCTGGTACCGGAAGTCGCGCCCCGGCACCGGTCTCATCCAGGGACTCGCGCCGTTCTTCCACCCGCTGGACTCGGTGGACGGCTGGAACCGGGTCTACGGCTCGCACGGCTTCGTCCAGTACCAGTTCCTGGTGCCGTTCGGCGAGGAGGCGACGCTGCGGCGGATCGTCTCGCGGCTGTCGGCCGACGGGGTGGTCTCCTTCCTCGCGGTGCTCAAGCGGTTCGGTCCCGGCACGCCGGGGATGCTGTCGTTCCCGGCCCCCGGCTGGACGCTCGCCCTGGACATCCCCGCCGGCCGGCGAGGGCTGGCCGGGCTGCTGCGCGAGTTCGACGGCTGGGTGGCGGGGGCGGGCGGGCGGATCTACCTGGCCAAGGACTCGCGGATGTCGGCCGAGACGATGGCCGCGATGTATCCCCGGCTGGCAGAGTGGCGGGGGATCCGTGACGAGGTGGATCCGGCCGGGGTGTTCCGCTCGGACCTGTCGAGAAGACTCTCCCTGTGAGCCGCGGTCGCGTGACGTGCCGTGCGGCTCGGCCCCCGTGGCGGGCGAGCGGACAGGTCCCGGTCCCGGGACGCCGAGGAGGACCGCCCGTTGACTTCCTCCCCAAGGCTGCGGCCCGGGGGCTCCACGCTGGAGGTATTCGATGAGGAACGCCCTGGGCGCGGTGGACACCGTGCTGCTGCTGGGTGGGCGCAGCGAGATCGGGCTGGCGATCGTCGAGCGGCTGGTCCGCGACGGTGCCCGCCGGGTCGTGCTCGCCGCCCGTGACGCCACCGCCGGGCCGCCCCCGGTGATCGGGGCCGCCGAGGTACACCTGCTGGACTTCGACGCCTCCCGGCCCGAGACGCACGGCGAGGTGATCGAGGCCGCCGCGAAGCTGGTCGGTGACCTGGACGTGGTCATCCCCGCCTTCGGCGTGCTGGGCAGCCAGAAGACCTACGACGCCGATCCGGTGGCCGCCGCCGAGGCGGTCGCGGTCAACTACGGCGGGCACGTGTCCGCCGGGCTCTTCGCCGCGCGGCGGCTGCGCGAGCAGGGCCACGGCACGCTGGTGGTGCTCTCCTCGGTGGCCGGGGTGCGGGTGCGCCGGGCCAACTTCGTGTACGGCTCGGCCAAGGCGGGCCTGGACGGGTTCGCGCAGGGGCTGGGTGACGCCCTGCACGGATCGGGTGCCCGGGTGATGGTGGTCCGGCCCGGTTTCGTGATCGGCAGGATGACCGAGGGGATGTCTCCCGCGCCGATGTCGTCCACTCCGGGCCAGGTCGCCGACGCGGTGATCGCCGGGTTGCGCTCGGATGCCGAGGTCGTCTGGGTTCCCGGCGGGCTGCGGGTGTTCTTCGCGGTGATGCGCGTGCTGCCGCGCGCGATCTGGCGCCGTATGCCTCGGTGAAACAGGCTCTTGTTGCAGTTTCCCGGCAATGTTTTGATTTCCCGACAATACCGACGAAATATTCTAGACTAGAACACGTTGCAGTTTGCCGGAGGCGGGTCGTACCGTGGGCGCATGCGGACACGTGTCACGGACATGCTCGGGATCGAACTTCCGATATTCGCTTTCAGTCACTGCCGGGACGTCGTCGTCGAGGTCAGTCGCGCCGGCGGGATGGGCGTGCTCGGCGCGCTCTACTTCACCCCGGAAGAGCTCGAGATGGAGCTCAAGTGGATCGACGACCACGTCGACGGTAAGCCGTACGGCGTCGACGTGGTCATGCCCGCCTCCTACGCGGGAGCCGACCTGGGCGTCGACTCGCCCGAGGATCTGCTGGGACGGCTCCAGGGGATGATCCCCGAGGGGCACCGCGCGTTCGTCGACGACCTGCTGACCTCGCACGGCGTCGGTCCGCTGTCCGGCGAGGAGGCCGGCCGGGCCCTGCTCGGCTGGACCGATGCCACCGCCCGGCCGCAGGTCGAGGTGGCGCTGCGGCACCCGATCGCGCTGCTGGCCAACGCCCTCGGGCCGCCGCCCGCCGACGTGGTCGAGCTGGCGCACGCCAAGGGCGTGAAGGTGGCGGCGCTGGCGTCCACCCCCCGGCACGCCGTCAAGCAGGTCGAGGTCGGCGTGGACATCGTCGTCGCGCAGGGCACCGAGGCGGGCGGGCACACCGGGGAGATCTCCACGATGGTGCTCATCCCACAGGTGGTGGACGCGGTGGACGTGCCCGTACTGGCCGCGGGAGGCATCGGCAACGGCCGCCAGATGGCGGCGGGCATGGCGCTCGGAGCCGAGGGGGTGTGGACCGGTTCCATCTGGCTCGCCGTCGAGGAGGCCGACACCCCCGCGATGGCCAAGCAGCGCATCCTGGAGGCCACCTCACGCGACACCGTGCGCTCCCGCTCGTGGACGGGCAAGCCCGCCCGGCTGCTCAGGAACGAGTGGACCGATGCCTGGGAGGCGCCCGACTCGCCCGGCACCCTGCCGATGCCGCTGCAGTTCATGCTGATCTCCGACGCGCTCCGCCGCATCGCCCGCTCCGACGCCGCCGAGCTGGCCACCTTCCCGGCGGGTCAGATCATCGGGACCATGAACCAGGTACGGTCGACCAAGGACGTGGTGTTCGGGCTGGTGGAGGAGTACATCGAGGCCACCGAGCGGCTGGGACGGCTGACCGGGGAGTAGCGCGGCTTCGTGGCCCGCCGCGCTCTCCGTTCCGGGTGCACGTGATCAATGGGTGGTCGCGGGCGTGCCGGGGGGGTTTCGGCGGACGGCCAGTACGGCGACGTCGTCGCGGAGGTTGCCCCGGGTGTGTCGGAGCAGTTCGGTCTGGAGGGTGCCGACCACCTGATCGGGGGAGGCGTCATGCCAGTGGGCCAGGCGGTCCTCCAGGGGGTAGAAGTCGCCGGACGGATCACGGGCCTCGGTGACGCCGTCCGTGCAGAGCAGCAGGGTCGCACCGGGAGGGAAGTCGAACCATTCGACGGCACGTGGTTGCGTGGTGAGGGAGCCCAGCCCCAGGGGGACGCCCGGATCACGGAAGAGAACCGGGCCGACCCGCTCGCCGTACAGGATGTACAGCGGAACATGGCCGCAGTTGACGGCCTGGGCCTTGTAGCCGCTGTCGACGCTCAGTACGAGGGCGGTGACGAAGCGTTCGGGTTCGCCGGCCTGCTTCGCGAAGGCGTTGTGCCGCAGCACGGCATTTTCCAGTGCGTCCACCACCGCGGGGAGAGCCGGTTCCCGGAAGGCCGCCTCCCGGAAGGCGCCCAGCACCGCGAAGGCGGTGCCGATGGCGGGCAGGCCCTTGCCCTGGACATCGGCGATGAGCACCCGGCTGCCGTACGGCGAGGCCACGACCTCGTAGATGTCGCCCCCGACCATGCTGTCCTCCTCCGCGGGCTCGTACAGCCCGTCGACCAGGAGCTGGTCGGTGAGCAACGGCAGCGGGCGCAGGATCTGCCGTTGCAGGGCCGCCGACGCCGAGCGCAGCCGGGCGATCTCCTCGTTCTTGCGGATCCGCCACCGGCCTCCCGCGACGCTCAACCCCCCGAGTACGACGGAGAAGACGATCAATGACAGATTGGCGGCCGGCTGCAACGGGTGGTAGAGCACCGAGCCGGTAACGACGAGGACGACCCATCCGGCGGTGAGGAAGGTCTGCCGCACCGTCCCCACCCCGGCGACGAAGGCGGGCAGGATGATGAGGAAGGGGGCCAGCCGGCTCTCTCTGTCGCTCAGGTAGCCGGACACCAGGACAAGCACGGTGAGGCCAAGGAGCCAGTACAGCAGAACGGTGGAACTGAGCGCGGAGGAGGTGATCCCGCTCCGTTTCCCGCCGCTCTCCGGCGGGCCGTCAGAAGTGCGCACCGTTGCTCCTGCTCTCCGTTGTCGAGGTTCGGCCGGAGGGACCTCGTCACTTGCCCGGCCTCGGCGGAACGGCACGCGCCATCTCGTGGTGCGCGGGGGGCGGCGTTCCACCTCTCTCTCGCATCGTAGAACGGACTCCGGTGACTCTCACGTCCACGTGCGCCACTCGGCGCGGTTCCGCTGTAACCGGCTCGTTCGAGGGACCTGGTCGATCCCTCGGTGCCACCCGCGTTCAGTTGATCATCGCGCGTGCCCCGGGCGCGGGGGGCGATGAGTTGGCCGGTCGGGTGTGCGCGCTCCGGTGGGTGGGTGTTCCGGGCGGCCGTCTCGGTTGCCGTCTGGTGTGCTCAGGCCTCCGGCCTGGCGGGCGCGATGGTTTCGGGATCTTATACGCCGCCCGGAACACCCACCCACCTCCGCGCCATGTCGTCTCGCCGTACGGGGAGCGGACCGTAGTCGCTTTCTTTCGGGCCGCCCGGCGTTCTCCGTACGGCTGAAGCAATCCGCTGGAGGTCGGCGCGGGGGTGGCCGCCGTAGCCGAAGCCTCTCTTTCGAAAGGAGCGCAGGGTCGCTCGCTATGGAGAGGTGGGGGAGGGGCCGCTCCCCTCTTCCTGAGGGGTTCAGGGCCGGATCCGGAAGGGGGCAGGGCAGGATCACGCGCCGTGGAGGAGTTGGGGGGCAGCCCGATGGATGGGTGATCCTTGTCAGGGCTCAGAGGGCCGCGTCATCCGCCGCTGCCGTAGGGGCGGGTGATGATCTCCAGGTTGTGCTGGTTCGGGTCCTCGAAGTAGAGGCCGCGGCCGCCGTCGTGGTGGTTGATCTGCCCGGCCTGCCGGTGGAAGGGGTCGGCGTAGTAGGTGATGCCGGCCTGCTGGATCCGTCCGAAGATGGCGTCGAACTCCTTCTCGGAGACCAGGAAGGCATAGTGCTGGGTGGTGATCTGTTCCTCGTGGCTGTCGGCGAAGTCCAGGGTGACGCCGTTGCCGGTGGCCACGGGGATGAAGGGCCCGTAGGGGGCCCCGACCTCAAGGCCCAGGACGCCTGCCAGGAACTCGGCGGACGCCTTCTTGTCGCGGGCCGCCACGATGGTGTGGTTCAACTCAACTGACATGGTGAAATCCTTCCCCGAAACGGACGAGACGGTCGGCCTCTGAGGCTCCTACCCGGCAGATGGTGTGGCGAGTCACCTTCATGGCCCG
>NZ_JBEXUE010000302.1:0-12401 GCF_040614275.1 Streptosporangium sp. NPDC006013 | reverse complement strand
CCTCCCGGAACCCGGCCCCGCCGCCGTGGCCTCATCGGCCAGGCGGGTGCGGACCGCTCAGCGCAGCTCGCGCTTGAGGATCTTGCCCGTCGCGGTCATCGGCAGCGCGTCACGGAACTCGATGATCCGCGGATACTTGTACGCGGCCATGTTCTCCTTACCCCAGGCGATGAGCTCGTCCTCGGTGATCGTCGCGCCGGGGGTGCGGATGACGTACGCCTTGACCTCCTCGCCGTGCGAGTCGTGGGCGACTCCGACCACCGCGGCGAGGGAGACCTCCGGATGGGTGATCAGGACCTCTTCGAGCTCGCGCGGGTAGACATTGAAGCCACCCCGGATGATCATGTCCTTGGCCCGGTCGACGATGGCGTAGTAACCGTCCGCGTCGCGGGTGGCGATGTCGCCGGTGCGGAACCAGCCGTCCCTCATGACCTCGGCGGTCGCCTCGGGCCGGTTGTAGTAGCCCTTCATCACGTTGTGGCCGCGGATCGCGATCTCGCCGGGGCCCTCGCCCTCGATCGTCTTCCAGTCGCCGTCGACCAGCCTCATCTCCACACCCCAGATCGGCGTGCCGATCGTGCCGGGCTTGGTGGGCCTGCCCAGCTGGTTGAAGCTGGCCACCGGTGAGGTCTCCGACAGGCCGTACCCCTCCAGGATCCCGATCCCGAAGGTCTGCTCGAAGTCCCTGAGCACCTCGACGGGTGAGGACGCACCGCCGGCCACCGCGACCCTGAGCGAGGTGGGCACCTCGTCACCCTCGGCGTGGATCTTCGTCAGCATGGCCCAGTACATGGTCGGCACGCCCGCGAACAGCGTGATGTTCTCGGCGCGCATCAGCTCCAGGGCGGGTCCCGGCTCGAAGCGCGGCACGAGCACGATGGTCGCCTGGCGCCGGAAACCGGCGTTCATGATGACGGTCTGCCCGAAGGAGTGGAAGAGCGGCAGCACCGCCAGGTAGGCGTCGCCGCCCTCGGTGCGGGGGAACATCTCATCGGAGACCATGGCGTTGAGCAGCATGTTCTGATGGCTGAGCTCAGCGCCCTTGGGGTGGCCGGTGGTGCCGCTGGTGTAGAGGATCACGGCGGTGTCGTCGGGTGCGGTCTGCACGGTCTCGAACTCGCCGGACACGCCGTCGAGCGCCGCCCAGAGCGTCTCGCCGTACTCGGACTCGGTGGCGAACGCGGCGGCGGGCAGCACGAAGAAGTGCTCCGCCGACGACCCCTCGAAGCCCGCCTTGCCCCGCTCGCCGAGCGGCAGCTCGGGAGTGCCCTCGAAGCAGAACAGTGCCTTGGCCTGGGAGTCGTCCAGGTGGTAGGCGATCTCCCTGGACTGCAGCAGCACGTTGAGCGGCACGACCGTGGCACCGGTCTTGAGAATGCCGTAGTAGACGAAGGGGAAGTACGGCAGGTTGGGGCAGGCCAGCGCGACCTTGTCGCCCTTCCCGATTCCTCTGGAGACCAGTAGGTTGGCAACCTGGTTCGCGACGGTATTGACCAGGGAGTACGGCAGCCGCAGGTCACCAAAGACCAGTGCGGTGCGGTCGGGGTTCTCCCGGGCGCTGTCCTCCAGTGCGATCGACAGGTTGAGCATCGTGCGTCCTCCTCCGAGCGAGCTCTGACTCGCCCATACTGGCAGTCCCTAGATACCTACTGGTAGGTAACTTTGGTTACAAATTGACGGGCAAACCATGGGGGAGTAAGTAGATAAGAGCCCGCTACGGGGAGGCGAGCTGACCGTCTGTGCGAGGAGGGGTCAGTGAGCGTGGAGTACGACTATGTCATCGTGGGCGCGGGGTCGGCGGGGTGCGTGCTGGCCAACCGTCTCTCCGCGGACCCGGGCACGAGGGTCGTCCTCATCGAGGCGGGCGGTTCCGACAAGAGGCTCGAGGTCCGGATGCCGGCCGGCTTCGCCAAGCTGTTCAAGACCAAACACGACTGGAACTTCACCACCGCCAAGCAGCCCGAGCTCTCCGGCAGGGAGCTCTACTGGCCGCGCGGCCGGATGCTCGGCGGCTCCTCCTCGATGAACGCCCAGATGTGGGTACGCGGGCACCGTGCGGACTACGACGGCTGGGGCGTGCCCGGCTGGTCCTACGACGAGGTCCTGCCCTACTTCCACCGGATCGAGCGCCGCGCCGGCTCCAACCGCGGCGGTGTGTACGGCACGGAGGGCCCGATCCACATCTCGGAGCTGCGCTCCCCGAACCGCGCCACCGCGCTCTTCCTGCGGGCCTGCGAGGAGCTGGGCATCGCCCGCCTGGAGGAACTCAACGGCCCCTCCAACGAGGGCTGCTCGCCGACGCCCGTCACCCAGCACCGGGGGCGCCGCTGGAGCTCCGCCGACGCCTATCTCGGACCCGCGGCCAAGCGGCCCAACCTCACGGTGCTGACCTCCTCGCAGGTGAGCCGGGTGCTCATCGAGGGCGGGCGTGCGACCGGCGTGGAGTGCGGCGGTGACGGTGACGGGGGCACCGTGGTGCGGGCGCGCAGGGAGGTCGTGCTGTCGGCGGGGGCGATCGGCTCCCCGCACCTGCTGATGCTGTCGGGCCTCGGCCCGGCCGACGAGCTGCGGGCCGCCGGCGTCGAGCCGGTCCACGAACTTCCCGAGGTCGGCGCCAACCTCCAGGACCACCTGGCCTCGGGTGTCGTCCTGCACTGCCCCGAGCCGATCACGCTCGCCGGCGCCGAGTCGGCGGGCAACCTGCTCCGCTTCCTGGTCGGCCGCCGGGGCATGCTCACCTCCAACGTCGGCGAGGCCGTGGCGTTCATCCGCACCTCTCCCGAGGAGCACGCCCCCGACATCGAGCTGATCTTCGCTCCGGGCCCCTTCGTCAACCACGGCCTCACCCCGCCGCCCGGCCACGGCCTGACCATCGCCTCGATCCTGCTCCAGCCCGAGAGCCGCGGCCGCGTCTCGCTGGACGGCCGCGACGTCGTGATCGATCCCGGTTACCTGACGGCGGAGGCCGACGTCCGGCGGCAGGTGGCCGGGCTGCGGAAGGCCGGGGAACTGTTCGCCACCGAGGCGCTCCGGCCGCTCGCGGGGCCCCCGATGGACCCGTACTGGGGGGCGAGGAGCACCGAGGAGCTCGTCCGCTGGATCCGCGAGCGTAGCGAGACCCTCTACCACCCGGTCGGCACCTGCCGGATGGGTGAGGATCCCGAGTCGGTGGTGGACCCCGCCCTGAGGGTCCGCGGGATCGCGGGTCTGCGGGTGGTCGACGCCTCTGTCATGCCGGTCATCAACCGAGGGCATACCCACGCGCCCACCGTCATGATCGCCGAGAGGGCCGCCGACCTCATCGCCGCAGACCGCTAAGGGCGCCGACTATAAGCAGACAAAGTGTGCTATGGCTCACACTTGACGTAAGTAAGTACTTGCATGAATCTAGGGCAATGACCGTGAACATGGCGGATATCGACCTGTCGGAGATTCCGTTCTGGGGGCTTCCCCAGCGGGAGCGCATGGAGGCATTCCGGCGTCTCCGCGCGCTGGACCGGCCGGTGTTCACGAAGGAGAACAAGATCCCCTTCATCGGGCACGGGGCCGGCTACTACGCCCTGGTGCGGCACGCCGACGTCTCCGAGGCCAGCAGGAACGCCGGGGTGTTCAGCAGTGAGCCGACCGCCAACAGCATCGCCGACATGCCCCGCTGGCTGGCGGTGTACTTCGGCTCGATGATCAACATGGACGACCCCCGGCACGCCAGACTCCGCCGCATCGTTTCCAGGGCCTTCACCCCCAGGGTCCTGGCGAAGATGGAGGAGGACCTGCAGCGGGCGGCGACCCGGATCGTGGACGAGGCGATCGCCGAGGGGCCGGGTGACTTCGTCACCCAGGTGGCCGCCCGGCTGCCCGTCGAGGTCATCTGCGACATGATGGGCATCCCCCCGGAGTTCCATCACCGGGTCCTGCGCGCGACCAACATCATCCTGGGCAACGCCGACTCCGAGTACACCGGGATCGATCCCGAGTTGAACCGCTGGAACGTGGCCCGGGGCCTGGTCAAGCTACTGGCCGCCGGGCGCGAACTGAGCAGGCTGGCGGCCAGGCTCGGCCGCGAGCGCCGGGGCGCCTCCACGGGCGACCTGACCAGCATGCTGGTCAACGGCGATGAGCACCTCACCCCGCAGGAGCTCGGCTCGTTCTTCATCCTGCTGGTGGTCGCCGGAAGCGAGACCACCCGCAACGCCATCTCGCACGGCCTCAAGCTGCTCACCGACAATCCCGGGCAGCGGGAACTGCTCGTCGGCGACTTCGAAAAACACATTCCCGGCGCGGTGGAGGAGATCATCCGTTACTCCACCCCGGTCATCCAGTTCCGCCGTACGGTCACTCGCGACCACGAGATGAACGGGCAGCAGTACCGCAAGGGCGACAAGGTCCTGCTCTTCTACAACTCCGCCAACCGCGACGAGAGCGTCTTCACCGATCCCGACGCCTTCGACATCACCCGCCACCCCAACCCGCACGTGGGCTTCGGCGGCCCCGGCCCCCACTACTGCCTGGGCGCCCACCTGGCCCGCCGGGAGGTCACGGTGATGTTCCGCGAGCTGTTCACCCGCCTGCCCGAGATCCGTTCGGCCGGTGAGCCCTCCTATCTGCTCTCCAACTTCATCAACGGGGTCAAGCACCTGCCGTACACGACCTGACCGCCGACGCCGGGCGAGGGGTTGGGGCGATCACCGCCGCGCCGGCCAAGCGAATGCTAGGTTCCGCCTCATGGACATCAGCACCGTCACCGCCAATGGCGTCGAGTTCGCGTACCTGTCGGCAGGGGAGGGGCCGCTCGCACTCTGCCTGCACGGGTTCCCCGACACCGCGCACACCTGGCGGCACCTGCTGCCCGAGCTCGCCGGGCGTGGCTACCGCGCGGTCGCGCCGTTCATGCGCGGCTACGCGCCCACCTCGATCCCCGCCGACGGCGCCTACGAGGGCGGGGCGCTGGTCGCCGACGCCTGCGCGCTGCACGAGGCGCTCGGCGGCGACGGCGACGCCGTGCTCATCGGCCACGACTGGGGCGCCTTCCCCGTCTACGGCGCCACCGCCTTCGCCCCGGAGCGCTGGCGCAGGGCGGTCGCGATGGCGGTGCCCCCGATGGGCGCGATGCTGGCTGGCTTCCTCGACTACGAGCAGCTCAAGCGGTCGTTCTACATCTTCCTCTTCCAGACCGGGCTCGCCGAGGCCGCTCTGTCGCGGGACGGGTTCATCGAGGGGCTGTGGCGCGACTGGTCGCCGGGCTACGACGCGGCCGAGGACGTCACATTCGTACGGCGCGCCCTGGGCTCCCCGGAGAATCTCGCCGCCGCGATCGGCTACTACCGGGCGATGCTCGGCACGGTGGCACCCACCGGCCGCTACACCGCCGAGCAGTCCGCGACCGGCGGGCAGGTTCCGATCCTCTACCTGCACGGGGTCCGTGACGGCTGCCTTGGGATGGAGCAGGTCGATCAGGCCGCGGCCTTCCTTCCGCCGGGCTCCAGGGTGGAGCATGTTCTCCAGGCAGGGCACTTCCTGCATCTGGAACGGCCCAGGGAAGTCAACGACATCGTTCTCGACTGGTTGCGCTGAGGATCCTGTGGCAGGATCGGTAAAACCGAATAGGATTCTAGTGGAGGCTGGCGTGACGGTTTCACTCGCGGACATCGACCTGTCGGACATCGCTTTCTGGGAGCGTCCGATGGCCGAGCGGGAGGCCGCCTTCGCGGTGCTCCGCGCGCAGCCGGGTCCGATCCTGTTCGCCGAGCCGGTGATCTCCTTCATGCCTCCCGGCCCCGGTTACTACGCCCTGGTCCGGCACGCGGACATCACCGAGGCCAGCCGCCACCCCGAGATCTTCTCCTCGGGCCGGGGGGCGACGTCCATCCAGGACCTCGGCCCCGACTTCAGCGAGTACTTCGGCTCGATGATCAGCATGGACGATCCCCGGCACGCGAGGCTCCGCCGGATCGTCTCCCGGGCGTTCACGCCGAAGATGATCAAGCAGTTCGAGGCCGACGTCGAGGCGACCGCCGTGCGGATCGTGGACGAGCTGATCGCCAGGGGGCCCGGCTGTGACTTCGTGACCGAGGTGGCCGCCAAGCTGCCCCTGAAGATCATCTGCGACATGATGGGTATCGGCCCCGAGCACTACCAGACGGTCTTCGACGCCACGAGCATCATCCTGTCGGGCGGCGACCCCGAGTTCATCGCCGACATCAGCCTCGCGGCCGAGTCGCTCCTCGGTGCGGGGCAGCGGCTCCAGGACCTCGTCGTCTCCCTGGCCGCCGAGGGCGGAGAGAACCTCACCACCTCTCTGACCAGCGCCAACATCGACGGCGAGAAGCTGACGATGCAGGAACTCGGTTCGTTCTTCATCCTGCTGGTGGTGGCGGGCAACGAGACCACCCGCAACGCCATCTCGCACGGCCTGCACCTGTTCACCGAGAACCCCGACCAGCGGGCCCTGCTGCTCGAGGATCTCGACGGGCGCCTGCCCGGCGCCGTCGAGGAGATCGTCCGCCTCGCCTCGCCCGTCGCCTGGATGCGCCGCAGCCTCACCCGCGACCACGAGATGAACGGTCACCTCTACCGCGAGGGTGAGAAGGTCCTGCTCTACTACTGGGCGGCCAACCGCGACGAGAGCGTCTTCACCGACCCGCACCGCTTCGACATCCTGCGCACCGAGGGCCCGCACGTCGGCTTCGGCGGACCCGGGCCGCACTTCTGCCTCGGTGCCCACCTGGCCCGCCGCGAGATCACCGTGATGTTCCGCGAGCTGTTCACCCGCCTGCCCGCGATCCGCTCGGTCGGTGAGCCCGACCGCCTGCGATCCAGCTTCATCAACGGAATCAAGCACCTCGACTGCGACTTCTGAGGTCCTGCCGCACCCCGCCGGTGGTGATGGGCGAAACGAGACCGCCGGCGGGACGGCGGGCCCGGGCGACTCCGGCCCGGTCAGAACATGGAGTGCGCCCGCTGAGCCGTTCGAACCGGCGAGGTCACCGCCCCGGCACGCGGATCGACTTGAAGACCGTGTTGATGTCGGGGAGCAGTTCCTTCTTGCTGTCCGGCACCGACATGTAGACGATCGCCGGCAGGTCGGCGCCGGTGCTCACGGCCGCCACGACCATGGTCGTCTTCGAACCGCCCGAGGTGATCTCGTACGCGGAGAGCTGGCCGGGCAGGCCGTTCACGGACAGGGTCTGCTGGGCGGTCTTGCGGGCGGTGTTGTCCTCGGGGAAGAACCGCTTGCGACCGGTGGAGGCCACCGCGTTGATCACCGGGGCGAGGTTCTCCGGCGAGGTGTACTTGCTCTTCAAACGAGGCGAGAGCGGGCCCGACATCAGCTGCGCGAACTGGGTTTTGCCCGTGGAGTCCGTACCGGCGGGGAGGTACTGGCGGGTTGTGAAGCCGTAGGTGGTGGGCACGCTGGGGCGCTGGTCCTGCCGCCACGGGGCACCGAGCTGGGCCAGGGTGATCCCCGCCGGCTGGTCGGTGAGCGTACCGGCCACCGGCGAGGGATCGCCGGTGAACCGTGGCAGGCGACCGATGGCGGCGGGCTTGGCGGTCTTCTGGGGAGCCGCCGAGGGCTTGGGCTCGGCGATCTCCTCCTCGGCGGAGGCCAGCGGCCCGGCCAGGAACGCCCAGAGCACCGCGCCGACCAGCGCGATGATCACAGATCCGGCCAGCGCGAAGATCCAGACGGGCCGACCCCGCTCCTCAAACTCGTCCTCGTCCTCGATGGCCTGGTAGTTGTCGCCGAAGACCGTGTTCCACAGCTCCTGCTGGCGCTCGGGCGGAGGGGTCTTCGGACCGCTGATCTGGCCGGCGGTGACGAACGGCTTGTTCGGGTCGGAGGGGTCGCGGCTCAGGTGATGGCCGGGTTGCCCCGGATGCGCGGGCTGTCCCGGCTGGGGCTGTGGCGGTTGGGGAGCGGCTCCGGGGTGAACGGGAGCGCCCTGGGGCGAGGGGGCCTGGGAGGCCGCCGCCGCGTTCGCCGCGGCCATGGCCCACATGGCGGGGTTGTCCGGCACGCCGTAGCTGCGCCGCGCGTTTCCGGCGCCGTTTCCACCGCCCCCGTCCGGGGGGACGGTGCCCGCGGAGGCGTCGCCGAAGTGAGCGGCGGGGCCCTCGGCGGGAGGGCCGGCCCAGGAGGAGGGGAACGTCGAGGTCTGTGCCTCGGCGAAACCCTGGTTTCCCATGGGGGGAGCGGGCGGCCAGGTGGCGCCGGACGCCGGAGGGGCGGGCGGCCAGCCGGCGTTCTCCGCCGGCGGAGTGGGCGGCCACACGCTGTTCTCCACCGGCTGAGCCGGAGGGCGGCCGGAGGCGTCGCGCGGCGGTGCGGCCTGCCACGCCTCACTCCCGCCGGGAGCCTGCTGCCCGCGCGCGTCCCCCTGCGGGCCTGACGGGTGCGTCCGGCCGTCGTTCCGCGGGGTGGACGCCTGCGCCCAGCCGTCGTGCGAGGGCGCGGCGGCCTGTGCCCAGCCGCCGCCCGGGGAGGCCTGGCCCCGAGGGTCCGACTGGGGAGTGGGGATGGATTGTGGCCACCCGTTGCCGGGAGAGGACGGATTGTGGTCGTCGGCGCCGCCCTGCGGGCCGGACGCCTGTGACCAGCCGCCGCCCTGTGACGAGGTGGGCTGCGGCCACCCGTTGCCAGGGGAGGTCTGGTGCGGATCGCCGCCGCCCTGCGGGCCGGACGCCTGTGCCCAGTTGTCGTTCCGCGGGCTGAAAGCCTGCCCCCAACTGTCGTTCTGCGGGCTCGAGGCCTGTGCCCAGCCCTCGCCGGGGGAGGTCTGCGCCCAGCCGTCGTTCTGCGGGGCCGAGGCCTGTGCCCAGCCGTTGTTCTGCGGGTCGGAGGTCTGTGCCCAGCTGTCGTTCTGCGGAGCCAATGCCTGTGCCCAACCGTCGTTCTGCGGGGCCGGCGCCTGCGCCCAGCCGTCGTTCTGGGGAGCCACGGCCTGTGCCCAGCCGTCGTTCTGCGGGGTCGACGCCTGTGCCCAGCCGTTGTTCTGCGGGTCGGAGGTCTGTGCCCAGCCGCCGCCCGGGGAGGTCTGGCCGGGCGAACCGGCCTGCGGGTCGGAGACGCGCTGCCCCCCGCCGGGCGAGGTCTGCCAGGAGCCGTTGCCGCTCTGCGGCTCCTCCTGCGGGCGGGGGAGCCGGGGGCCGGTGCCAAGAGGGTCGTTCGTCCACGAGGGTGACGGTTCGGCAGCCTCCGGCCATGCCGGAGGCAGGTGGGACTGGCTGGACTGCTCCGAGGCCATGCTTTCCTTACCTCCCGCGTGGGTGCCCGAATTAGGCGTATTGGGCATGATCTCACGTGAGACGGGGGGGCTCGCAGGGAAACTGGAGAACGCCCCTCTGAACTGGAGTCCGGTTGGGTCGGTCGGTGGGTCCTGCATGGGCAGGCCGACCTCCAACGGATCCGGGCCCCGCCCCGGCTCTACTGAATGTGCCACGGTGAAAAGAGTAAACGCGAAGGACGTACGAGGTCACAACAGGTGCATAGCCATCGGGTCTCGTTCGCTCCGGAGAGTGCGGAAATCCTCATTCTGCCGACCTGCTCGGACGGCTGTCTCCTGTTTGCCGTGATCGGGCCTGTTTCCCCAGGCCACGAATATGCCTTGCGGGCTGCGATAGTCTTGCTCTATGCGTGCCGCGAGCCTGCTTACCGGGCCGCATCGGCCTCCCCGCCCCTGAGCGCCCTGCCGATGCGGCCGCCCTCCGCGTGAGCGGGGGGTTTTTGCATTGGGCCAGGCGGGTCAGACCATCCACGCAGACATACCCGAGGGAAAATCGACGTGAGCGAGCGAGCCGACATGCAGAGCGACGAGCAGCACTATGACCCGCAGGCCCTGCAGGTCAAGTGGCAGCGCCGGTGGGAGGAACTGGACCCCTTCCGGGCCTCCGACGACCCCGCCGACCCGCGTGAGCGGCGCTACATGCTCGACATGTTCCCCTACCCCTCGGGCGACCTGCACATGGGACACGCAGAGGTTTTCGCCATCGGTGACGTCGTATCCCGCTACTGGGTGCAGCGCGGCTACAACGTGTTGCACCCCATCGGCTGGGACTCCTTCGGCCTGCCCGCGGAGAACGCCGCGATCAAGCGCGATGCCCACCCCGCCGAGTGGACCTACGCCAACATCGAGACCCAGGCCAACTCCTTCAAGCGCTACGCGATCTCCTTCGACTGGTCCAGCCGCCTGCACACCAGCGACGCCGAGTACTACAAATGGACCCAGTGGCTGTTCATCCGCTTCTTCGAGCGCGGCCTGGCCTACCGTAAGGGCGGCCTGGTCAACTGGTGCCCCAACGACCAGACCGTGCTGGCCAACGAGCAGGTCAAGGACGGCAGGTGCGAGCGCTGCGGTGCCGAGGTCGTCCGCCGTGAGCTGACCCAGTGGTACTTCAAGATCACTGACTACGCGGACCGGCTGCTGGACGACATGGCCCAGTTGGAGGGGGGCTGGCCCGAGCGCGTGCTGACCATGCAGCGCAACTGGATCGGCCGATCCGAGGGCGCCGACGTCAACTTCGTGATCGAGGGCCGTGACGAGCCGGTCACCGTCTACACCACCCGTCCCGACACCCTGTACGGCGCCACCTTCTTCGTGGTCGCCCCGGACGCGCCGCTGGCCGAGGAGATCGTCGCCGATGACCGGCGCGAGGCGTTCGAGGCCTACCGGGCCGACGTGTCCAAGCTGTCCGACATCGACCGGCTGTCCACCGAGAAGGAGAAGACCGGCGTCTTCCTGGGCCGGTACGCGATCAACCCGGTCAACGGGGAGCGCATGCCGGTCTGGGCGGCCGACTACGTGCTGTCCGACTACGGTCATGGCGCGATCATGGCCGTGCCCGCGCACGACCAGCGCGACCTGGACTTCGCCCGCGCCTTCGACCTGCCGGTACGGGTCGTCGTGCACACCGGCCTGGCCGACCCCGGTGAGACCGGCATCGCCACCGCCGGTGACGGTGCGATGGTCAACTCCGGCCCGCTGGACGGCCTGACCAAGGTCGACGCGATCCGGAAGATCATCGAGGTGCTGAGCGAGCGGGGCACCGGCCGCTTCACGGTCAACTTCCGGCTGCGTGACTGGCTGCTGTCCCGCCAGCGCTTCTGGGGCTGCCCGATCCCGATCATCCACTGCGCCGACTGCGGCGAGGTCCCCGTCCCCGACGACCAGTTGCCCGTCACCCTGCCCGACCTGCGGGGTGAGGCCCTGGCGCCCAAGGGGGTCTCCCCCCTGGCCTCGGCCGAAGACTGGGTCAACGTCTCCTGTCCCAAGTGCGGCGGCCCGGCCAGGCGCGACACCGACACGATGGACACCTTCGTCGACTCCTCGTGGTACTTCCTGCGCTATGTCAACCCCTCCTACGAGGACGGCCCGTTCGACGTCGAGGGCGTCCGCAGGTGGGGCCCGATCGACCAGTACGTCGGGGGTGTCGAGCACGCCGTGCTGCACCTGCTGTACGCCAGGTTCTTCACCAAGGTCCTGCACGACATGGGGATGGTCGACTTCGTCGAGCCCTTCACCCGCCTGCTGAATCAGGGGCAGGTCATCAACCAGGGCAAGGCGATGTCCAAGTCGCTGGGCAACGGCGTCGACCTGGGTGAGCAGATCGACGCCTACGGTGTCGACGCGGTCAGGCTGACCGTCGTCTTCGCCGGCCCGCCCGAGGACGACATCGACTGGGCCGACGTCTCGCCGGCCGCGTCCCAGAAGTTCCTGGCCCGGGCGTTCCGCGTGATGGCCGAGGCGGGGGCGGCCTCCGCTCCCGGCGTCGGCTTCGCAGGTGGAGACCTGAACCTGCGCAAGGTCGTGCACCGCACGATCGACGAGGTCACCAGGCTGGTCGACTCCCACCGCTTCAACGTCGCGGTGGCCCGGATGATGGAGCTGACGAGCGCGGCCCGCAAGGCCATCGACTCCGGGCCCGGCGCCGCCGACCCCGCGGTCAGGGAGGCCGCGGAGACGCTGGCGGTCATGCTCTCCCTGGTCGCGCCGTACGCGGCCGAGGAGGGCTGGGAGCGGCTGGGACACAGCGGCTCGGTCGCGGTCGCGGGCTGGCCGGCGGTGGACCCGGCACTGCTCGTCCAGGACTCCGTCACCTGCGTCGTCCAGGTCGCGGGCAAGGTGCGCGACCGGCTGGAGGTCTCTCCGGAGATCTCCGAGGCGGACCTGAAGGCGCTGGCGCTGGCGTCGGAGAAGGTCCAGGCGTTCCTGCCCGGTGGCGCGCCGCGTAAGGTCATCGTGCGCGCGCCCAAGCTGGTCAACATCGTCCCATAGACGTTCGAGAGGGGCCGCGCGTCCAGCGTGCGCCCCCGAACGTTCATGAGCCGGCCGACGTCCGGCTCATCCGGCTCGGGCACTGCCCGCCGCTCGTCGTACCGTCATCCGAAAACACGCCGGGCGACCGGC
>NZ_JBEXUE010000301.1:0-12493 GCF_040614275.1 Streptosporangium sp. NPDC006013 | reverse complement strand
GCGCCGTGCCGGACGGAACGCGTGAACCGGCGCGGGACGCCGCCGTCACACTCCACCGCACCAAGCCGTCCCAGACGAGTCCGAAGACGGGCGGGGCCCGTGGTCCACCTGTGCGTACCGAGCACCTGTTCTCAGGCGCTCTCCGTACGCACCGCATCCGGCCGAGCGCGGCCGGAGTGGATCATCCCTGCCATCGTGAGGACCACGCTGATGCCCGAACGGCAAGACCCGAAGACCCATGACCGCTTACCGGCCGCGCGCCGGTTCACGTTCCAGAAATCGTTTCCGAAAGCGGATCTGAAATCCGGTTTCCTGGTTTTCCTCATCGCCCTCCCGCTCTGTCTGGGAATCGCGTTGGCCAGCGGGTTCCCGCCGGTCGCCGGTGTGTTGACGGCGATCATCGGGGGCGTCCTGGTCAGCCTGCTCGGCGGCGCCCCGCTGACCATCAAGGGCCCGGCCGCCGGCCTCATCGTGATCGCGCTGGGCGCGGTCCAGGAACTCGGCCAAGGCGACCTCGCCGCCGGATACCGGCGGGCGCTGGCCGTCGGCGTCGCCGCCGCGCTGATCCAGATCGTCTTCGCGCTGTGCCGGGTGGCCAGCGTCGGCGTGGCCATGTCCCCTTCGGTCGTGCACGGCATGCTCGCCGCGATCGGGGTCATCATCATCGCCAAGCAGACGCACGTCATGCTGGGGGTGAAACCCCATGGCGAGCGCCCCTTCGACCTGATCGCCGAGATTCCACACAGCCTCGCCCACGCCAACCCCCGCATCCTGCTGCTGGGCGCGGTGTCACTGGCGATCCTATTCGGCCTGCCGCTGATCCGCGCCCGGTGGGCCCACGCCGTGCCCGCCCCGCTGGTCGTGCTCGCCGTGACCGTGCCGGTCGGGTTGCTGTTCGACCTGCACAGCCCGCACGACTACCGCTTCATGGCCATGACCTACCACCTTGGCCCCGAGTATCTCGTCCGGCTCCCCGACACCCTGCTCGACGCCGTCGCCTTCCCCGACTTCTCCATGCTTCTCACGATGACCTCGCTGAAGTACGTGGTGATGTTCGCCCTGATCGGCACCATCGAGTCCACTCTCACGGTGCTCGCGGTCGACTCCATGGCACCGGGGAGGCGCCCCGCCGACCTCAACCGCGACCTGCTCGCCCTCGGCGGGGGCAATTTGGTGTCGTCCCTGGTCGGTGGCCTGCCGATGATCTCCGAGATCGTCCGGAGCAGGGCCAACATCGACGCCGGTGCCGTCTCGCGCCGGTCCAACTTCTTCCATGGAGCCTTCCTGCTGCTGTTCGTCAGCCTGGCCCCCGGCCTGCTCCAGATCATTCCCCTCGCCGTCCTGGCGGCCATGCTCGTCTACACCGGGACCCGGCTCGCCGCGCCCCGCGAGTTCCGCCACGCCAGGAGGGTCGGTCTCGACCAGCTGGCCCTGTTCCTGATCACAATGCTCGTCACGCTCGCCACCGACCTGCTCGTCGGCGTCGCGGCCGGGCTCGCCGCGAAGTTCGTCCTGCACCTGCTGCGCGGGGTGCCCGTCCCGGCCTTCTTCCACCCTCGCGCGCAGGCCGTCCGTACCGGTCAGGTGCTGCACGTCAGTATTCCCGGCGCCGCCATCTTCACGGCTCTGCTGCCCCTGCGGCGTACGGTGAGGCGCGCCGGCGGCGACGGTGCGGACATCACCGAGATCGTCATCGATCTCAAGGACGCCGCGGTGGTCGACCACACCTTCCTGGCCGGAACCGACGCGATGTCCAGGGAGTGGCCTGCGGCCACCCTCACCTTCCGAGGGCTCGACCGGCTGTGGCCCGTCTCGTCCCATCCGCATGCCACCAGGCGCAGGAGGCGGGCATGAACCACATCGGTATGGTCATGTACCCGATCAGGGAGGACCGACGTGTCGCCGTGGCGGACATGGTGGCGCGAGCGGCGAGCCTGCTGCCCGGGCAGGCGCCGTTGCAGACGTTCGTCCACCACAACACCCTGCATGCCTTCGAACACCTGCCCTTCGAGGAGGCCGTCGTCCGCGCGGCGCGGCTGTTCGGCACCGAACCCTTCCAGAGCGAGGCGGCCTTCCACGGCCACCTGGGTTCGGGGCGGATCCAGCGCGGAGACCTCGACGCGGTCGTCGGGCCGGTGACCGGCGGCGACATCCCGATCGTGCCGGGCGGCCCGACACGCCGCGAGTTCCACGCCCTACGGCTCCGGCACCTGCTCGACGTCCCCAGGGGCCCCGCGCTGCGCCGGCTGCTCCACGAGACGCCCCAGCTGTCCCGGTTCACCGTCCACATCGGCGAGCGGCGCCACGCCGAGCTGCTACGACAGGCCCGGCGAGACCGGCGCGGGCCGGCGGTGCCCGGATCGGGCGCGCGGGCACCGGTGGAGCAGCTGCTCGAACGACTCTGGAACCGGCTGAAACGGGTGGCGCCACCCCCGAGAGAGGCCGGGCGGCCGTCGCCGCGCCCGCGTGACCGGATCCTCGCCGTCACCGGAGCGGACCCCGACGAACTCGTCCACCCGCTGATGATCCGGCTCTGCGCGGCGTTCCTGGATCAGGGGGTCGCCTACTGGCCGATGCCGGAACGAGAACGGGGCTTTCTCGGCGCCTTCCGGCGGCTTTACGGCCGGGGCGGGGGCCCGCCCGACCGGTTCCTTCGCGGACTGGCCCCCGAGTTGAGGCGGCAGGAGGCGGAGTCCTGGACGGCCGAGCGGACCGTCGCGTGGGCCCTTGGCGAACTGGCGGTGCCCGAACGGGACTGGGCGGCCGTGATCCAGGCCACCCTGCTGTCGCTGCGCGGCTGGGCGGGCATGACGCGCCAGTTCGAGCACCGGCCCGACCGCTCGCCGGTCGAGGCGCGTCCCGCACGGCTGGTCGACCACCTGGCCGTGCAGCTCACCCTCGACGCGTACGCGGCACGCCACGTGGTGGCCGAGCGCCTCGGCGGTCGCGCCGCGCTCACCGACATCGATCGGCCTCCCCGGCTCGCTCCGGAGCCCGACCTGGAACTGGTGTACGAGGCGTTCGTCCTGGCCCAGATCATGCCGGTCGACACCGCGGTGTTCGCCGACGCCGGGCATGCGGCGGCCTGGCTGGCGGAGGTCAGGTCCTTCGACGGGATCGAGCGGCGCCGCCTGCTGCACCTCGCCTACGAGCGGCGCCATCGGATCGGGGTGCTCGACGCGCTCGCCGCGCACCACGCGCTCGCCGCGACGAGAAGGTCACCCCGTCCCGTGTTCCAGGCCGTGTTCTGCATAGACGAGCGGGAGGAGTCGCTGCGACGGCACCTGGAGGAGCACTTCCCACGGGCCGAGACCTTCGGCCACGCCGGTTTCTTCGGAGTCGCCATGATCTACCGGGGGCTGGAGGACGTGCGTCCGCGCCCTCTCTGCCCGGTCGGTGTCACGCCCCGGCATCTGGTCGTGGAGGAGCCGGTCGGCGGGACGTGGCCCCCTCGGCGCGAGAGCCCACACCGTCGCCGGGGCGCCTGGGGACGGCTGGTCGCGGTGGGGAACAGGACCCTGGTGCGCGGTGGTGCGCTCGCGCTGGTGGGTGGACTCGCCCACCTGTTCGGCCTGTTCGGCCGCTGCCTGCTCCCTCGCCTGTCCCACAGCTGGTCCCGGCGGCTCGGGGCCGGCGCGGCCACCGGGCCCGTCACCCGGCTGGCCGTCGAACGGGTCCTCACGGGCACGAGCGGTGACGGCCCGCTCAGGGGTTACTCCGTATCGGAGATGGCCGACGTGGTGTCGGCGGTCCTGCGGACCACCGGACTCGGCCGGGCTCTGTGCCCCGTGGTGCTGGTCGTCGGGCACGGCTCGTCCAGCCTCAACAACCCGCACGAGTCCGCGCACGACTGCGGCGCCACCGGTGGCGGGCGTGGCGGTCCGAACGCGCGCGCGTTCGCCACGATGGCCAACCACCCGGGGGTACGCGCGAACCTCCGCGATCGGGGGATCCACCTGCCGGAGGGCACCTGGTTCGTGGGCGCGTACCACGACACCTGCGACGACTCGATGACCTACTACGACGAGGACCTGGTGCCCGAGCGGTGTCGCGCGGAGGTCGGCAGGGCTCAGCAGGCCGTGGCCGCCGCGTGCGTCCTGGCCGCGCACGAGCGGTCCCGCCGTTTCGAGTCCGCGCCCGCGGACCTCTCGCCCGGTGAAGCGCCGGTCCACGTCGGGACCCGCGCCGTGGACCTCGGGCAACCCCGGCCCGAGTACGGGCACGCCACGAACGCGGTGTGCGTGGTGGGGCGGCGCTCGCGGACCCGCGGGCTCTTCCTCGACCGGCGGGCCTTCCTCGTCTCCTACGACCCGGACGGTGATCCCTCGGGGGAACTACTGGCGGGCCTGCTCCTCGCGGCGGGGCCGGTCTGCGCCGGCATCAACCTGGAGTACTACTTCAGCCACGTCGACCCGGTCGGCTACGGCTGCGGGACGAAGCTTCCGCACAACATCACGGGCCTGCTCGGCGTGATGGACGGGCACGCCTCGGATCTGCGGACCGGGCTTCCCTGGCAGATGGTCGAGATTCACGAGCCGGTACGCCTGCTGCTGGTCGTCGAGGCCGAGCCGGAGCGCCTGGCGGCGATCCTGCGCGCCCATCCCGGCCTGAACCGGCTCGTCGTGAACGGCTGGATCCGGCTCGTGGCGTGGAGCCCGGACTCCGGCGCGATGCGCGTGTTCCGCCACGGCGTCTTCGTGCCCCACATCCCGGAGACCACCGCGTTCCCCGTGGTGGACCGCTCCGCGCGGTTCTACGCGGGCGAGCGCGGCCATCTGGGCTGCGCCCACGCGATGGCCGCCTTCGAGGCGGAACCCCCCGAGGCCTGCGACGTGTTCGACCCGATGGGTTTCCCTGTCGTCGGGCACGAGCCTGCAGGTCACGGGCAGCGGGCCCGGGAGCCGCGGTGAGCCTCGCGATACACCGGTGTCTGCTGATCGCGATCGCCGGGCTGCCCCTCGGCGCGTTCCTGCTCCTGGCCGCACTCGCCTGGTGGGGCCGGGGACGCGCTGAGCGGACCGTCTCAACGATCGTCACCGTGGCCTTCGGGCTCGCGACGGTGTCAGCGCTCGTGCTCGCCGTCACCGTGACGCGCGGCGACCGTGCCCTGACGGTGCCGGTGACGATGCCGGTGACGGTGCCGGCGGGCGCCTGGTCCGGCGGCGGAGAGTACGGGTTCCACCTGCTGCTCGTGGGTGACCGGCTCTCGCTTCCCTTCGCCGCCCTCACGGCGCTCCTGGTGGGTCTCATCGGTGTCTTCTCGCAGCGGTACCTGCACAGGGAGCCGGGATACCTGCGGTTCTACCTGCTCCTCGCCCTGTTCGGGGTCGGCGTCGAGACCGTCGCCCTGTCGGGCGCGCTTGAGCTCGCCTTCGCGGGCTGGGAACTCGCGGGGCTGGCCTCGGCGCTGCTGATCGCCTTCTTCCACGAGCGGAAAAGGCCGGTGGAACACGCCCTGCGTGCGTTCCTGACCTACCGGGCGTGCGATGTGGGGCTGCCGGCAGCCGTCGTGTGGCTGCACCACACCACCGGCATGTCCACGGTCACCGGCGTCCTGCGCGACGGAGGGTGGGCGGGTTTCGAGGCGCCCGCGACCACTCAGGACGCGGCCCTGATCGGGATCCTGCTGCTGTGGGCGGCGATGGGGAAGGCCGCGCAGGTGCCCCTCGGGGGATGGCTGCCCCGCGCCATGGAGGGGCCGACGCCGTCGAGCGCCATCTGCTACGGAGCGGTCTCCGTCAGCATGGGCCCGTACCTGCTGCTGCGCACCGAGTCCGTGTGGGCGGGGGCGACGGCGGTGCGGATCGCGGTGGTCGCCGTCGGCGCGCTGACCGCCGTCCACGCCACCCTGTCCGGACGTGTCCAGACCGACATCAAGAGCGCGCTGGCCTACGCCTCGATGACCCAGATCGGAATGATCATGGTCGAGGCCGGACTGGGGCTGCGCTACCTCGCGCTGGCACACCTGGTCGCGCACGCCGTGTCGCGCAGCGCCCAGATCCTGCGCGCGCCCAGCCTGATCCACGACCATCACCACCTGGAGCGGATGACGAACGGGCCGCTACCGCGTACCGGAAAGCACCTGGAGCGCCTGATTCCCCGGGCGGCGCAGGCATGGCTGTACCGGTACGCGCTGGAAAGGGGCTACTTCGACGCCTGGCTGCGGGACTACGCGGTGGGCGGGTTCGTGCGACTGGTCCGGCGGGCCGACTCGCTGGACGATCGCTGGGCACGGTGGCTGAGCTGTGGCCGAGGGGAGCGGAAGTCATGATCGCACTGGTTCCGCTGCTGGTGGCGGCCGTTCTCCTGGCCGCGTCCTGCGCCGTCGCCAGGACCGTTGACCGGCGGCGTGCGCGCCACATCGCGGTGGTCTGCGCCACCGCCGCCGCCTCCGTCGCGACGCTGTCCGCCACGCCGCCCCTGGCGGGCCTGCTCGCCCCGCTCACCGGAGGTCACCTGTGGGGCCTGCTCGTGGCGGCCGTGCCGGACGGTGCCGCCAGGTTCGCGGGCATCCTGACCTGCCTGGCCGGCCTGCTGGTGGTCGCGATGAGCCCGCTCGCCGAACACCCGCCGGCGACCCTGGCCCGGATACTGCGCCTGCTGGCCGCCTCGTCGGGTTTCGGGGCCGTAGGGCAGGGCGGGGCGACGGTCGCGCTGTGGGCGCTCTCGGCCTGGCTGGTCTGGGCCGAACTGCGCCGGTGCGACGACGGGCTCGCCCGCCTGTTTGCCGCCTACCACGTGCCCGGCGTGCTGCTCCTCGGCGCGGGCACCGCGCTGGCGGCGACCGGCCACGAGGGGGCGGGGGCGGTACTCGTCGCCCTCGCGCTCGTGATCAGGTTCGCCCTGGTGCCCGCGCACGGCTGGTACCCCAGGTTTGTCGAGCGGGCTCCGATGGGGGTGGTGGTCGCGTTCGGCATCGCACCGCTCGGCATGCTCACCCGGCTCGACCTGCTCTCCGCGTTCCCCGCGCAGGAGGTCGCCTCGCTCGGTGTCCTGACCGCCGTCGCGGCCGCGGTGCTCGCGGTGGTGCAGGACAGGGCGAGGCGGGCGCTGGCCTTCCTCATGATGAGCCAGGGCGGGCTGGTCGTGTTCGGGCTCGGCGGCGATTCACCGATCGCGGTGTCCGGGGCGCTGCTGACCTGGCAGGCGGCGGCCCTGGCCCTGCCGGGATTCGCGATGTCCCTCGCCGCGCTGGAGGCTCGGCGGGGCCCGCTGTCACTGGCGACCCCCGATGGGAACTTCGCCAGGACCCCGCGCCTGGCCGTCGCGTTCCTGCTGTGCGGCCTCGCGGGCGTCGGTTTCCCGCCGTCCCTCGGATTCGCCGGTGATCACCTGCTGGTCCACGGCTCGGTCACCGGTTTCCCGCCGGCCTGGCCCGTGCTGCTCGGTGTCGTCGGCGTCAACGGGATGACGGTGATGAAATGCTTCCTCACCCTCTTCGCGGGCAGCCGCACCCACTACGGCGAACGCGACCTCGTCCCGCTCGAGGCCTATGCCCTCACGATCGTCATCGGTACGCTCCTGATCGGCGCCGCCTTCCCGGTGACGCCGGGATCCGCGTGGTTCGGTGGCTCGTAAAGCGCGGCAGGGGGCCGTTCCCCGGTAAGGGGTCCGGTGTGTCGCCGGTCGTCGGGTACTGCCGGCGAAGGTGGGCAGGAGGCTCCCGGTGTCGGCGGACTCAGCTCCAGGGAAGCGCGCCGCGCTCGGACCAGTAGCTCTCCGGGGTTTCCGCCAGTCCGGCGAGCCGCTCGTCGAGCTCATGGTCCCAGCCGGTCTCGACCGCGCCGAGGTTGTCGCGCAGTTGCCCGGCCGAGACCGCGCCGCTCAGCACCACCCCGGCCCACGGCCGTGCCAGTACGGCGGCCAGCGCGAGCGCGTCCGGTGTGGTGTCCCGCTCGCGCGCGGCGGCCAGGAGTGCGGCGGGCGCCGCCCGGGCGGTCAGCCGGCCGTTCGCCACGCCCTCCTTGACGATCACGCCCAGCCCCGCCTCGTGCGCCCGCGCGAGTGCCTCACCGGCCGAGCGCTCCAGCAGGTTCCACGTCGACTGCACCGTGTCGAACAGTCCGGCTCCGATCGCCCGATCGATCGTGTCCGCCTGGCGCGGCCCGCTCGTCGACAGACCGATCGCCACTCCCTCGGCCCGCAGCGCGCGCAGCCGGTCGAGCACGTCCTCGTCGTCGAGCACGCCGCTCTCCACGGTCGCCGAGTGGATCTGGTAGAGCGACAGGTGCTCGCCGAGCAGCGCGCGTGTCTGCTCCAACTGGACGCGCAGCCGGTCGGCGGTGAGTTCCTTCACCTCGTGCCGCTCGGCGTCCAGACGCCAGTCGCCGACGTAGGCGTATCCCCACTTCGAACCGATCGTGACCGCTCCCGGGGCGATCCCGCGCTCGCGCAGCCAGCCGGCGAGGAACTCCTCCGCCCGCCCGTACGAGCGCGCCGTGTCGAGGTAACGCACCCCCGCCGCCCAGGCGGCATCGAGTACGGCCCAGGTACGTGACCGCATCACGGCGATGTCGCGGTCGTCGCCGAGGTCCTCGGCGCGGCCGAGTGTGATGTAGGCGGGACGGCCGAGTGCGGCCAGGCCGAGACCGACAGGTGTCACGGTCAGACCGGTCTGGCCCAGAGGGCGTCGGACCAGCGAGTTCATGACCGCCAATATATCGGCCGCCAGATCCGGGGAGCGTCGTGTGAGGTGCCGCCAGGCCACTGGCTATATACCGAAATATCTGTATATGCAATTCCCGATAGCCGGCGAGTGTCGTTTGTTGCCGGAGTTGTGGCCAATATCTGCAATATGAGGTTTTTTCGCCTGCCTTCCTTTAGTTCAAGCAATTTCTGGACTTATGGTGTTCTGGGATTGAAAGTAGAAAGCAGCCTGGTCGGAAGGGATGTGGAGATGTTCCGGCTGGAACGACCTTGGAGGGCGTATGGGGAAGTGGCGGGTCGCGATCGTCGCGGTGCTGGTGCTGTTCGTCCTGGGAGCGGCCGCGCCGGCCCAGGCGCCGGCGGGGAAGTCGTACGAGGTGTGGCTGGTCGACCAGTCCAACACCGATGGGCTCTCCTACGGCGGCGCGGTCAACGTGTACTCCGGAGCTGAGGTCACCCACCGGCTGTCGGCCGCGCGGCCCGTCCACGTCATGGACCTGAGCGGTGCGACCTCGTCCCTCTGCCTGGCGAGCACCGGCAGCGTCCCCGTACGTCCCCACATGATTGTTTTCAACAAGGCCGACACCCACGCCGCGCTCGCCTTCGTCGCCAGCGGTCACGTGGTCGTCTTCGACGCCGCCGCCCGGCAGCCGCTCGCCTGCTTCCTCACCGAGGCCGGAGCGGGAGGGGTCCAGCAGGCCCATGCCCTCTGGCCCACCGAGGACGACAGGTACCTCGTCATCTCCAACCAGAACGGCAAGAAGCTGGAGCGCATCAGCACCGACTACGCGTCCGGCACCTTCGTCCAGCAGCCGGCCGCGACGATCGACCTGGCCGGATGCACCACCCCGAACGGGATACCGTGCCAGGCACCCCGGCTCCGCCCGGACAACGCGCCGATCTGCCCGTTCATCGCCTCGGACAACGGCCCGGTCTTCGTCAGTCTCCGGGGCGGCGGGATGCTCGTGGTCGACTGGCGCACGACGCCGATGTCGATCGTGGGGGAGTACGACGCGAGCAGGATCCCCGCGAACGGCTGCGGGTTCATCGAGGCCAAGGGGAAGGTCTTCGGGAACGGAGGCGGTGGCACGCCCAACCACCTCGACCAGTTCAGCGTCTTCCGGCTGCCGATGAGTGGTTACTCACCGGCCAACCCGCCGAACACTCCGGCGGTCCAGTCGCTCCTCAACGACGACTCGCCCGACCGCGACGCGCACGGCGTCCTCGCCTCCGACGAGGAGCGCTACGTCTGGGCCGGTGACCGCGCCGCCAATGTCGCCGAGGTCTTCGACGGGGCGACCGGTGCCCATGTCGGCACCGTCGACCTCGTCTCCCGGTTCAGCGCGGACCCGACGGTCGACCTCTTCGCCGTCTCGCCCGACCACGACTGGGCCTTCGCCTCGACGCGAGGGCCGATCCCGCTCTCCGGCGACCCGCACTCCTCCCACGGGACCGACCCGGGAATGCTGATCGTCAAGCTGACCGGAAACGGTAAGAAAGGCGTGGTCAAGGGCCTGATCCCGATCTCCAATGTGGACGCCGGCGGCCTCCAGCGCGCCGACGCCCACGGCATCCGCGTGCGGCGTACGGGCACCGTCCGGGCGGCAGCTGATTCGGCACCGTAAAGCGGAATCACTATAAATGTAAATAATTAACACTTCTTTGCTTGTTGGCGATAATTCCCTTCTTTAGTCTGATATGTCGCTATGTGTTCTTGGCAGGGCGGCTGCTCAGGGCGTGCCCGCGTGGTGACCGCGGGGGTTCGGTCTCCGGGAGCGCGGCGGTCCGGGACTCTCCGCCGCGCACCGGCCACGTGGCCACGCCGGACGCGGTGGTCAGCGGACCACCGGCCGCTCCGCCTCCTCCTTGGGGACGTCGTACGAGGCCGCGCAGAAGGTGCACTGCATCCCGTACCTCGTCCGCACCGGGAACAGCGGGACGAAGAACAGGCTGAACTTGGTCACCCGCCGCGAGAGCACCTGCGCCGCCGCGTTGCCGCAGTTGCGGCAGACCAGGGTCAGCACCCCGAGCCGGTGGACCACCGTGCGCAAACCGAAGATAAGCATCCCTCACACCTACCCGGTCCCGGCCGGTCAAGCGCGAGGGGCCCCCGCTACCCCTTGTCGGCCCCCTCGTTGGCGCCGCGGATGAAATAACGCTGGAAGATCACGAAGATGATCGCGACCGGGACGGTGGCCAGCACCGCCGCGCCGAGTTTGAGCGGATACTGGGTGCCGACCCCGAGGGAGCCGCTGACCAGATCGGCCAGGCCGCGCGGCAGTGTGAAGAGGCTGGGATCCTGGACGGCCACCAGGGTGTGCGGGAACTCGTTCCAGCTGCTCTGGAAGGAGATGATCGTCAGGGTGATGACGGCGGGGCGCCCCATCGGCAGCACCACCGACCAGAAGATGCGGAAACGGCCGGCCCCGTCGATCCGCGCGGCCTCCTCCACGCTCACCGGGATCGACTCGAAGAACTGCTTCATGATGAACACGCCGGCCGCGTCCGCGATCACCGGCAGGATCAGCGCGGTGTAGCTGTCGTAGATGCCGAACTGGTTCAGCACGAGGAACTTCGGGATGAACAGCACCACCCCCGGAACCGCGATGATCGCGACGATCGCCGAGAAGAGCGCCTGGCGCCCGCGGAAGCGCAGCCGGGCGAGCGCGTACCCGGCCAGGGAGTCGAGGAACACCCGGCCGACGGTGATGACGACGGTCACCAGCACCGAGTTGCCCAGCCACAGCGGCATGCCGGTGTCGGCGAACACGCGCTCGAAGCCGGCCAGCGTCACCGGGTCGGGGATCGGCGAGAGCGGGCTGGCCGAGGCGTCGGGCGCGGTCTTGAACGAGTTGGCGACCTGGATGACGAACGGGTAGAGGAAGACCAGCGAGAAGAAGACCAGGACGGCGTACCCGCCGAAGGTGGAGACCAGCGAGCGGATCCCGCCTGGCCGCTCCGGGCGGAGGGGGACGAGGCGATTCTTGGCCGCGGACATCATGCCCTCCTCTGGCGCGGCGTGCGGCGTTTCGCGTTCCCGCCGTCCTTGTCGCGCATGACCCATCGCTGGAACGCCGCCAGCACCACGATGAGCACGAACAGGATGAACGAGATGGCCGCGCCGGAGCCGTAGTCCAGCTCCTTGAAGGCCGTCTGGTACGACAGGAAGGCTGGGGTCAGGGTGGTTTTCGCGGGTTTGCCCTGGCTCATCACGTACACCTGGTCGAAGACCTGCCAGGTGGCGATCAGGCCGAGGGTCAGCACGAGGAACAGGGTGGGCTTGAGCATCGGCAGCGTCACGTAACGCAGGCGCTGGCGGAGGGTGGCGCCGTCCAGCATGCTCGCCTCCTCCAGGGTCACCGGGATGTCCTGGAGCGCGGCGAGGAACATCAGCATGAACGTTCCCGAGGTGGTCCAGACGACCAGGATGATGATCGTGCACATGGCCACGCTGGGGCCGGACAGCCAGTCCCACCACGACAGCCCGAACGGGCCGCCGCCGGTCAGCGCCTCGGGGGGCGCCTCGGGATCGACCAGGCCGACGGAGCCCAGTAACAGGTGCAGCACGCCTCGCGCGTCCGAGAACCACGGGGGCCCGTCGACGCCGACGAGCGCGAGCAGCCTGTTGACCGCGCCGGAGTTGCTGAAGATGAACAGGAACAGGACGCTGATCGCCACCGAGCTGGTCACCGACGGGAAGAAGAAAGCGGTGCGGAAGAAGGTCTTGCCCTTGAGGATCCGGTGGTTGACGACCGGGTAAGCAAACCCGCCTTACGGTGACGGCATGACCCACGCACACCCGCACACCCCCCACCACTCCGCCCAGCACGGCCACCACCAGCAGGAC
>NZ_JBEXUE010000300.1:0-12516 GCF_040614275.1 Streptosporangium sp. NPDC006013 | reverse complement strand
AGGTCCGGGGGCTCCAGGTGGTCGGGCAGGTCGGTCATCTCCTCCGTTGCGCCGGCGCGGCGGACCAGGCCGGACAGGTCACCGGCACCGCGCGGGCCGCGGAGGACGAGCGGGCCGGTAACGGCGCGGCAGGCGGCCCCGCGACGGTCTCCACGGTGGCGGAGTTGCCGGGACACGGACCCGGGGACCCGGTCTACGAGATGGCCAGGGCCTCGCTCGACAGGAACAGCCTGATGAACCGGGCGCTGGGCAACCCGCCGATCCACCGGCTGCCCGGCGGCGCCAACAATCCGGTCGTCCTGCGGGCCGGCTGGCCCGCGATGGGCGCCGTCACCAGCGCCCGGGGACTGGCCGGGTTCTACCGCGACCTGGTGGCCGGGCGGATCGTGGGCCCGGAGACCCTGCGCGACGCGACGCGCAGGAGGGTGCACGGCCCGGACAGGGTGATGTTCATCGACAGTTCCTTCGGGCTGGGCTACATGCGTCCGGCGATGACCTTCCTCACCCCCGCCGGCGGCGCGGAGACCGCTTTCGGCCACACCGGTCTCGGCGGCTCGCTGGGCCTCGGCGACGCCGCGCACGGCCTGGGCATGGCGTACACGATGAACAGGATGGCGGGCGCCGTCTCCGGCAGCCTCCGCGCCTACCGCCTGGCCGAGGCCGTCTACGAGTCGCTCCCCCAGGGGCGTCCCACGCGCTGACCCCCGCGGGGACGCCTCCAGGGGGAAGGACACCGGGAGGGAGCGGGTCGACACGTCGCGACGTCCCCGCCGGCCGGCGGCACCGGTTCCCGGGTGCCGTCGCCGGTCCCTCGCCCGAGGTGTCAATGCATCGTGACGCCGCCGCTGACCGACAGGGTCTGGCCCGTGACGTAGGCGGCCCTGTCGGTGCAGAGGTAGGCGACCATCCCGGCGACGTCCTCGGGGGCGCCGAGGCGGCGCAGCGGAATGCCCCTGGCGATCCTGTCGACCAGTCCCGGCTTCTCCGCGTCCACGCGGCGGAGCATCGGGGTGTCGGTGGGCCCCGGGCAGACCACGTTGGAGGTGACGTTTCCCCGGGCGGCCTCCCTCGCCAGCGTCTTGGCCAGGCCGAACAGTCCCGCCTTGGTCGCGGCGTACGCGCCCTCGCCGCCGGAGCCGGCCCGCGCCCCGTCCGAGGAGACGAAGACCAGGCGGCCCCAGCCGCGCTCGATCATCCCGGGCAGCAGGAGGCGGGTGAGCAGCATCGGGGCGCGCAGGTTGACCCGCCACATCAGCTCCCAGCCTTCGGGGTCGCCGGTGACGAACGGCTCGACGATCGACACCCCGGCGTTGTTGACCAGGATGTCCACCGGCCCGGCCCGCCCGCAGAAGTCCTCGATGGACGCCGGGTCCGCCAGGTCGACCCGCAGGGCCGTGGCCGGGGCCCTCGGCCCCCTCGGCACCCCGGCCCCGGGCCCCAGGCCGATCGACTCGCTGTTCAGCTCGTCGGCGATCGCCGCGGCACCGGACTCGTCCACGTCGGCCACGACGACCCCGGCCCCGAGCGCGGCGAGGTCGCGGCAGACCGCGGCGCCGATCGCCCCGGCTCCCCCGGTCACCACCGCCGTGCGCCCGTCCAGCCTCAGGCCGTCGATCACTTCCAGGCCTCCACGACGTCGGCGGCCCGCACCCGCGCGGCGAGCAGGCTCACGGTGTGCCTCAGCACCGCCTGCGCGTAGTCGTCGGGGACTCCCGCCACGGCGTCGGTCACCACCGCCACCCGGTAGCCGAGGTTGACCGCCTCCAGGGCGAGCCCTGGGATGCCGAGGTTGAGGGAGAGCCCCACGGCGACGACCGTCGAGACGCCGAGCGAGCGCAGGGTCATGTCCAGCGACGTCCCGGTGAAGGGCGAGAACCCGTGGTGGCGGCGCGACTCCAGGTCGCCGGGGTCGCGCAGGCCGGGCAGCACCTCGACCGCGCCGCTGCCCTCCAGCATGTGCGCGGGGTCCTTGAGCAGGGCCGCGATGAAGGGGCTGTTCGCGGTGTGCGACCCGGCGCGGTCGGCGCGGAAGGCCGCGGTGCAGTGGATCACCGGCACCCCGGCCGCGCGGGCCGCGGCCAGGACCGCGGCGGCGTTGGCCACCACGTCGCGCCGGGCGCACACCTCCACCAGGTCCGGGAACTTCGCGAGGTCTCCGGCGACGCCGCGCTGCATCTCCATCACCAGCACCGCGCTGCGGTCCGGCGCGGCGAGCGCGCCCAGATCGACGGCCATGCGACCTCCACTAACCCGAGCGCTTGCTTGGTTAACCATCGGAGCCTAACACGCGATCGGATCGACCATCGAGCACGATTTCGATTGTTACCCTTCGCAAAAGTTGACCAACCGTGACAACCAACCCCATGGGTGAGACCGTCGAACAAGTCGACGGCACTCGGAAGGGGGCTGGATGGTTCCGGGATACCGCGAGATTCGGGAACTCGGCGTCGGCGGGGGCGGGCGCGTGGTGCTGGCCACGTACGCCGCCACCGGTGCCTACGTGGCTATCAAATACCTCAACGCCACACTCAAGGACGACTACCGCTTCCTGGCGCGCTTCCGTGCGGAGGCGCGCGTCATGGTGGAGCTGCAGGACCCGAACGTGGTCCAGCTGTACGAGTACTACGAGGACGTGCTCGAAGCCGCGATCGTGATGGAGCTGGTCGACGGGGTCGCGCTCAGGCGGATCCTGAGCGAGCACGGCAGCACCAGCCCGGAGGCGGCGCTGACCGTGCTCAAGGGCTCGCTGCTCGGCCTGGCCTTCGCGCACGCGGCCGGGGTCGTGCACCGCGACTACAAGCCGGAGAACGTGCTGATCCAGGCCGACGGCGGCAGCAAGCTGGCGGACTTCGGCATCGCCGCCCACGTCGGGGAGACCGGCATCACCGCCGGTACCCCCGCCTACATGGCTCCCGAGCAGTGGGAGGGAGCGGCGGCGAGTGCCGCGACCGACGTCTACGCGGCCACCTGCGTCTTCTTCGAGTGCCTCACCGGGCGCAGGCCGTACCTGGCGGATCACCGCGCGGCGCTGATGCACGGGCACCTGACCGCGCCGATCCCGATGGCGGAGGTGCCCGGCTCGGTCCGCGCCCTGGTCATGCGGGGCATGGCCAAGGACCCGAATGACCGGCCGCAGGACGCGCGGGTGTTCCTGGAGGAGCTGGAGGCCGCGGCGCTGTCGGCGTACGGGCCGGAGTGGGAGCAGCGCGGACGGCGGCACCTGGCCGAGCTCGCCACGCTGCTGGCACTGGCGTTCCCGCTGGCCAAGTCCGCGCCGAGGGCGAGTTCCTCGGTGGCCCAGACCGTGCTCGGCCGGATGGGGCGGGTGCGCCGTCCCCGGCTGGGCCCCAGGACGCTGGCCGGGCTCGGGGTGGTCACCGTCGCGATGACCGCCGGTGTGATCGCGGCCAACCGGCCGCATGACCGGCTCTCCGCCGACACGATCTTCACCCCGCCCGGCTCAGCGATCATCCAGGAGACACCGGCGGGACGGAGCCGGGTGCCGGAGCCGCCGGAGCCGTCCGTCGGGCCGAGCCCCTCGCGAAGCGCCGCCGTCGGGCGGCCCGTGCCCCCCGCGGAGAGCACGGCCCCCGTCCCCGTCACGTTCCCCTCTCCGGTGCCGAGCCGGACCGTGGACCCCACCCCCTCCACCTCCCGGCCGAAGCCCACACCGACACCCACACCCACACCCACACCCACACCCACACCCACACCGAAGGCCACACCGACACCCGCGCCGACCGTGACGGTGATGCCGCCGGAGCCCACGCACACGGTCAGCGGTCTGCGGATCGTGGGAATCGACGCGAACGGCACCACGGTCGCCTTCCGCGCCTCCACTGCGGCGGACGTCGTGGTGACCGTCACGTTCGCCGAGGGACCGGAGCGCGACCGGCTCGTCCAGGCGCCCCCGCGCACCTCCGTCCTCGACGGGTCCGCGGCCTACTCGCACACCGTCCCGCACGCCTTCACGGTTCCGGCCTGCGGGCAGACCCTCTACCGCCGGGTCACGGTCTCCACCTCGCCCCGCTCCTCGGGCGGGACCGCCGTCCGCACCCAGGAGGTCCACGGCGAACCGTGCCCGCCGCCCTCGGTCTCCATCACCGCCTTCGACGGCACCACCGTCGGCTTCCTGGTCAGGACCTCGGGCACCGCGCCGGTGACCGTGCGGCTCGGGTTCGCCCAGCGGCTCGACGGCGCGGTGACCAGCGGCACCCGGGAGCTGGAGCTGTCCGGCGCCACCGAGTACGCGCGGGAGGTGAAGGGGGAGTTCGCCGAGCTGCCCCGGTGCGGGGAGCGTGTCACCCGGCTGGTGACGATCAGTACGGTCCCCGCGGGCGACATGCCCTCCCGGACCGTCCGGATCGATCTGCCCTCCTGCACTCCCACCTCCGGCCCGACCCCGGACCCGGCCTCGGAGAGACCGCAGGACTCCGAGCGGCCCACCGTGGACGAGCCCGGCCCCGAGCGAACCGGCGTGGACGGCATCTTGTGAGGCAACCAAGCGTGCGCTAGCTTGGCGATCGATGACCGGATCGATGACCGGCGACACGCTCGCCTACTGGGACGCCTGCCGTCGCGGCGAGCTGGTCGTCCAACGCTGCACCGCCTGCGCCCGGCGGGTGCACCTGCCCGCCCCCGAGTGCCCCGGCTGCGGCGGCACCGACCTCCCCTACGAACCCGTCTCCGGCGACGGCACGGTGCACACCTTCACGGTCGTGCACCGCTCGTTCGTGCCCGAGTTCCGGGGGCGGGAGCCGTACGTGCTGGCCTGGATCGACCTTCCCGAAGGGGTGCGGGCGTTCGGGCAGGTCGTGGAGTGCCCGCCGGACCTGGTGCGGATCGGCATGCCGGTGCGCGTGACCTTCGTCGACGACCTGCCCCAGTGGAGGCCCGCGTGAGCAAGCTCGGCAACGTCCTGATCCCCGTGGACGACCTGGAGACGGCGATCGCCTTCTACTCGGGGACGCTCGGGCTGGCGGTCAGGTTCCGCGACGGCGACCGGTTCGCCGCCCTGGACGGCGGGGGCGCCACGGTCGCGCTGGTCGCGGCCGAGGAGCGGGTGGCGGGCGAGGTCACCGCGCCCTCGTACAAGGTGGACGACGTCGCGCGGGCCGCCAGGGAGCTGGCGGGGGCCGGGGCCGAGCTCGTACGGGAGCCGGAGACCGGGCCGCACGAGATCAGAGCCGTACTGCGCGACCCGTCAGGAAACGTCTTCGTCCTCTACTCCTCGCACTGACACCCCTCACCCCCCGCACCGATCCACCCCTCGCTCCGAACGGAGGCCAGAGATGGCGCGCCCGACCCCGGCAGGCACCCCGTACGGCAACTACGCCCACGCCATCCTCACCGCCAACGCCATGCGCACCCCCGACAGGGTCGCGCTGACCTACTGCGGTGAGCAGAGCTTCACCTACGCGGAACTCGACCGGCTCGTCAACAGGCGCGCCCACGCGCTGGCGGAGGCCGGCCTCGCCCCCGGGCAGCGGGTGGCCGCGCTGCTCAACGAGACCCTGCACGTGGCCGAGGTCTACCTGGCCGCGGCGAAACTCGGCGCCGTCACCGCGGCGCTCAACCCGTACTGGTCCGTCGACACCCTGGCCGCGGTCGTCGCGCACTCCGGCGCCACCGCGTTCGTGTACGACTCCACGGTGGAGGCCGTCGTCGCGGAGATCCGCCCCCGGCTGCCGGAGATCACCCGCTGGATCAGGGTCGGCGGCCCCGGCGAGGACGCCGTGGACCTGGACGCGCTCACCGCGGGCGCCGCCGAGGACGAGATTGCCCTCGGCGGCTTCTGGGACGATCCGCTGGCGCTCTACTACACCTCCGGGACGACGGGCCTGCCCAAGGCGGTGGTCCACACGCACGCCTCGTCGCTGGCCATCGCGCAGATCTGGCTCGACGTGCCGCGCACCGAGGACTCGGTGCTCGGCACCGGGGCGATCATCTGGGGCATCGGCTTCCCCGCCCTCGTCGGACCGGCGCTCTACGCGGGCATGCGGCTGGTGCTCGAGCAGGACTGGGGACCGGCGAACTTCCTGAGGGTGGTCCCCCGGGAGAAGGTCACCCACGTCTCGCAGATCCCCTCCTTCTACGCGGCGCTGCTGGGCTCCGACGACCACGCGGGCACCGATCTGTCGTCCCTGCGGGTCATCATGCTGGGCGGCGAGCCGCTCCCCGCGGCGCTGCTGGCCAGGATGAAGGAGCGGCTGCCCGACGCCGGCGTCTACTGCTACTACGGCCAGACGGAGGCCCCCTACACCTGCTTCGGCCGGGTCGACGACGGCAGCACGCCGCTCGGCTCCTCGGGCAGGGCGCGGACCGGCAACGCCGTGCGGATCACCGGCCCCTCGGGCGCCCGGCCGGCCGGCGAGATCGGTGAGATCAACCTCGCCGGGCCGCACCGGATGACCGGGTACGACGGCCTGCCGGAGAAGACCACCGAGGTGCTGCGCGACCAGTGGTACGTCGGCGGCGACCTGGGCGTCCTGTCGGAGGACGGAAACCTCACGGTGCTCGGCCGCCGCGAGGAGTCCGTGTTCAAGGGCGGCATCTGGTCCCAGCCCTCGGTGATCGAGGAGGCCGCGGTGGCGCTGGACGGCGTGGCGGAGGCCGGTGCGGTCGGCGTGCCCGCCCAGACCGAGGGGCAGGAGGCGGTCGAGCAACGGATCCTGCTCGCGGTGGTGGCCAGGACGGGACACCCGGCCGACCCGGCCAAGATCGCCCTCGCCCTGGCCGAGACGCTGCCCGCGCACCAGCGCCCCGACCACGTCGTCGTCGCCACCGAACTCCCGCACTTCCAGGACGCCTCCGGCGGACCCGGCAAGCTGCTGAGGCGGGAGATCCGGGAGAGGTACCGGAACCGGATGGACGAGGCGTGACCGCATCCACCGGCGGGCCGCCCGAGATGGCCGGCGTATCCGCGGTATCCACGGCGTCCGGAGCATCTCAGGAGCCCGCCCCCGCACGGTTCGCGGAGCACGAGGTCAAGGCCCTGCTGCGGGAGTGGGGGGTGGCGGTGCCCCGAGGCGCCACGGCCGCCTCCCCCGCCGAGGTCACCGCGGCGGCCCGGGGACTGACGCCTCCCCTGGTGCTCAAGGCCCACGGCCCCGGCCTGGTGCACAAGTCGGACGCGGGGGCGGTACGGCTGGGGCTGTCCGGGCCGGCCGAGGCGGCGTCCGCCGCCGCCGAGATGCTGGCCGGACTCGTCTCGCGGGGCATCACGCCCGACGGGTTCCTGGTGGAGGAGCAGGCCGCACCGGGGGTCGAGCTGATCGTCGGCGTGGTGCGCGACCCGGGTTTCGGACCCGTCCTGCTCGCCGGGCTCGGTGGCGTGTGGACCGAGGTCATGCGCGACACCGCGCTCTGTCTCTGTCCCGCCTCCGAGGCCGACGCCCGGCGGATGCTCGCCTCACTGCGTGGCGCGCCACTGCTGCACGGCCACCGCGGCCGGCCCGCCGTGGACTCGGAGGCCCTGGTCGGGCTGCTGCTCGCGATCGGCGGGGCCGGCGGAGTGTGGGAACGGCTGGATCTCGGCGAGTTCGAACTCAACCCGGTGATCGCCACCGAGGAGGGCGTGGTCGCGGTGGACGCGCGCTACCTTCCCGGCCCGGCGGAGCCCGCCGGACCGGGGCCGGAAACCCCGGGACAGCACGGGGCCGGGCAGGACTTCACCGCGCTGTTCGAGCCCAGGGCGGTGGCCGTGGTGGGCGCGTCCGCGAGCAGACCGAACTTCGGGAACATGTTCCTGGAGTTCTACAAGGCCACCGGCGTGCCGCTGGTCGCGGTGCACCCGGAGGCGGACGAGATCAACGGTGTGCCCACGGTGCCGACCCTCGCGGAGGCGGACGCCGACTACGCGCTGGTCGCCGTACCGGCCGACCGCTGCGCGGAGGTCGTGCGCCATGCGAAGGGCCTCTCGTTCGTCCAGGTGATGAGCGGCGGGTTCGGCGAGGCGGGGGCCGCCGGGCTGGAGGCCGAGCTGGTCAGGGCGGCACGGGAGGCGGGGGCCCGGCTGCTCGGGCCGAACTGCATGGGCGTCTACAGCCCGCGCGGCGGGCAGACCTTCATCGGCGGCGAGCCGGGGCCTCCGGGTCAGGTGGCGCTGATCTCGCAGAGCGGCGGCCTGGCCGGAGAGGTGGTCAGGGTGGGCGAGCGGCGCGGGCTGGCGTTCAGCCGGGTGGCCACGGTCGGCAACTCCGCCGACGTGACCCCCGCCGAGTTGCTCGGCTGGCTAGGCGGTGACGAGCACACCTCGGTCGTCGGCATGTATCTGGAGGACCCCCGGGACGGCCGTGCCCTCTTCGAGGCCCTGATGTCCGTGCGCGGACGGCTCCCGGTCGTCCTGCTGGTCGGCGGCCGGAGCGGCCAGGGGCGCAGGGCGGCCGCCTCGCACACCGGCGGCATGGTCGGCGACGGCCGCGTCTGGCAGGCCCTGGCCGACCAGACCGGCGCCGTCCTGGTCGGCAGCCAGGACGACCTGATCGGCGCCCTGTCCTTCTTCCAGTCCCACGCCCCCAGGATCGCTCCCCCCGCCGGGTCCGTCGCGGACACCGCGCGGGAGCCGTGGACGGGCCGCGGCGCCTCCGTGCTGGTGATCGGCCCGAGCGGCGGAGCGAGCGTGCTGGCGGCGGACGTCCTCGACGCGGCGGGGCTGGTGCTGGCGGCGCTGCCCGACGAGACGCGGGACGTGCTGAAGGCCCTGGGCGCGGGGGCCGCCGGCACCTCTCCGGCCAATCCGCTGGAGGTCCCGGTGGGCCCGCGAGGCCGCCCTGAGCTGGTCAGGGAGGTCATCGGGGCGATCGTGGCGCGCCGGCCGTACCCCGACGTCGTGGCGCACGTGAACGTGCAGAGCTTCTTCACCTTCGGAACCTCCGCCGACCCCCTCTACGCGTACGCGCACAACCTCGCCCGGGCGCAGCGGGACCTGCCGGGAACCAGGATCACCCTGGTCACCAGGAACGGCGAGTGCGCGCCGCCCGGAGTCGAGGACGAGGTCCGCGCGATCGCCGCCGGTGCGGGAATCCCCGTCTACCGCTCGATGGAGGCGGCCGCCGTGGCCGTCGCCGCCGCCGCACGTTTCATCCGAGGAGCTTGACATGGGTCTTCTGGACGGCAAGGTCGCGCTGGTCACCGGTGGGGCCAGGGGCATGGGCGAGTCCCATGTACGCCTGTTCCTGCAGGAGGGGGCGCGGGTCGTCTTCGGCGACGTGCTCGACGAGGAGGGCAAGGCGCTCGCGGAGGAGACCGGGGCGCTCTTCGTCCACCAGGACGTGACCAGGCCCGAGGACTGGGAGCGCGCGGTCGGCGCCGCCGTCGATACCTACGGCAAGCTCGACGTCCTGGTCAACAACGCCGGAATCCTGAAATTTCGTCGAATCGAGGACATGGCGCTGGAGGAGTTCGAGCGTGTCCTCGACGTCAACCTCAAGGGCACCTGGCTCGGCGTCAAGTCCGTCATCGAGCCCATGAGGGCCGCGGGCCGGGGCTCGATCGTGAACATCTCCTCGGTCGAGGGTTTCATCGGCGCCGAGGGCATGTCCGCCTACTCCGCCTCCAAGTTCGGCGTACGCGGGGTGACCAAGGCCGCGGCCCGCGAGCTCGCCCAGTTCAAGATCCGGGTGAACTCCGTGCACCCCGGCGCGATCAACACCTCCATGGTGCTGGATCCGGAGATCATCGCCAAGGTGGACGCGGAGGCGTTCATGAAGTCCATGGTCATCAAGCGTTTCGCCAAGCCTGTCGAGGTATCCCATGTGGTGGCCTTCCTCTCCTCCGACCGGGCGAGCTACTGCACCGGTAGCGAGTTCACGGTGGACGGCGGCCTGCTGACCGGCGCGGGCTACTGATCCACCGGCGCCCATCCGGTCACGGTCACGGCGCGTACGGGGGCGAACCCCCCTGCGCATAGTGTGGATGGTGCCGGTCGGACCCGAACATGTGACGGTTCGCCTGCCGAGGCCGGCGTGAGGCGCTGATGAACGCTGATGGATGAGGTGGCACCGGCCACCCCGAAACGGTGGCAGACAGCGGGGCTGCCACCCGAGGTGACCAGTTTCGTAGGACGTCGGCATGAGGTGGCCGAGGTCAGGCGTCTGCTGTCCAGAGCCCGCGTGGTGACCCTCACCGGCCCCGGTGGTGTCGGCAAGACCCGGCTGGCCCTGCGCGTCGCGGCCGACGTCCAGCGGGCCTTTCCCGACGGGGTGTGGCTGGTCGAGCTCGCCGGGCTGAAGGACCCCGAACTGCTCGGCGCGTCGGTGAGCGAGGCCCTGGCGATCAGGGACACCTCGCACCGCCCCCCGGTGGAGGTGGTCGTCGAGCACCTCAGGGAGAAGCATGCGCTGCTGATCCTCGACAACTGCGAGCACCTCCTGCGGGACTGCGCCGTGCTGGTGGAGATCCTGGTGCGCTCGGCCCCCGGCCTGCGGATCCTCACCACCAGCCGGCAGGCGCTGGGCATCGCCGCCGAGCAGACGCTGGCCGTGCCGACGCTGCCGCTGCCGCCGCCGGCACCCGACTCCGACCGTCCGAGACTGCCCGCCGAGCCCGCCACGCAGTCCGAGGCGGTACGGCTGTTCGCCGACCGGGCCTGTGCCGTCCTACCGGATTTCACGGTCACCGAGGCCAACCGGGCCGCCGTGGAGCAGATCTGCCGCAGGCTGGACGGCATCCCGCTCGCGATCGAGCTGGCGGCCGCACGGTTGCGCGCGCTCTCTCCCGAGGACCTGCTGGCCAGGCTGGACGACCGGTTCCGGCTGCTCACCGGAGGTTCGCCCACGACGCTGCCCCGCCAGCAGACGCTGCGCGCGCTGATCGACTGGAGCTACGCCCTCTGCACGGAGAAGGAGCAGCTGCTGTGGGCGCGCGTCTCGGTGTTCGCCGACGGCCTGGACCTCGAGGCGGCCGAGGCGGTCTGCTCGGGGGACGGCATCGATCGCGAGGAGGTGATCGACCTGGTGATCGGGCTGGTGGGCAAGTCCGTCCTGATCAAGGAGGATTCCCCCGCCACCTCCTCGGTGACCCGCTACCGGCTGCTGGAGACGATCCGGCAGTACGGCAGGGAACGGCTCATGGGCCTGGGGCAGGAGGCCGCGCTCCGGCGGCTGCACCGCGACCACTACCGGCGGCTGTCCGCGGAGGCGTACGCGCAGCGGTTCGGCCCGTTCCAGGTGGCCTGGTTCGGCAGGTTGAATCTCGAACACGCCAACCTGCGCACCGCGCTGGAGTACTGCTTCACCGACCCCGAGGAGACCTCCGCCGCCCTGGGCATGGCCGCCGACCTGCTCTACCACTGGATCACGAGCCACTATCTCAGCGAGGGACGCCACTGGCTGGACCGGAGCCTGCCGGCCGTCACCGGGCCCGACGAGATCCGGGGCCGCGCGCTGTGGTCCAACAGCTGGCTGGCCATCATCCAGGCCGACGTCACCGCCGCCGCGGCGATGCTGGAGGAGGCCCGGGTGCTGGGGGACCGGCCGGGGCACGAGCCGATCCTGGGCTACGTAGCGCTCTACTCGGGAATGATCGCCATGTCCCGGGGAGACCTCGGAGCCGCGATCGAGCTCTACGAGGAGGCGGCGGCGCGTCACCGCGCCGAGGACGACCCGGCGGGCCTGGCCCTGACGCTCATCCGGCTCTGCCTCGCCCACTCCTTCCTGGGCGACTGGACGAGTTCCGTCTCCGCGGGCGAGGAGTGCCTCACGCTCTGCGAAGCCCACGGGGAGGGCTGGCACCGGGCTTACGCGATGATGGCGCTCGGCATCGGTGTCTGGTCCCGGGGCGACGCCCGGCGCGCGACCGAGCTGGAGAGGGAGAGCCTGAGGTTCAACCGTTCGCTCGACGACCTGCTGGGCATCGGCGTCAACCTGGAGGTGCTGGCCTGGATCGCCGCCGCGGCGGGAGACCACCGGCGGGCGGCCGTACTACTGGGGATCCTGGAGACGATCTGGCAGGCGATCGGAGCGCCGATGTCCGGGTTCGGACATCTCATGCACTACCACGACGAGTGCGAGGCCCGTACGCGTGAGGCCCTCGGGAAAGCGGCCTTCGACGCCACCGTCAGGCGGGGCGCGAAGCTGCCCTGCGACGAGGCGCTGGCCTTCGCCCTCGACGAGGGCGCCCGCTCCGGCAGGCATCCCGACAGGGCCGAGCCGTCGCCGTCCCCACTGACCCGCAGGGAGACCGAGATCGCCCAGCTCGTCGCCCAGGGGCTGAGCAACAAGGAGATCGCGGCCTCGCTGACGATCGCCCAGCGCACCGCGGAGGGTCACATCGAGCACATCATGACCAAACTGGGCTTCCACTCCCGGGCCCAGATCGCCGTCTGGATCGGCGAGCGCAACCGGGACACGGACGGGAGTCACCCATCCGGCACCTGACGGGAGGAGGGGACGCCGGAGCCGACGAGTGCGGCGATCTCGTCGGCGCTCGCCCGCGAACCGGTCCCCGGGTACCGAACCGGATCCAGGCGGGTTCCTGTCGCAGTAGTCGGCCATCACCGCAGGTGACGTCGACGCC
>NZ_JBEXUE010000299.1:0-12523 GCF_040614275.1 Streptosporangium sp. NPDC006013 | reverse complement strand
GGGGGGGGTGGGCCGCGGGGGCGCGGGGCCCCCCCACCCCCGGCGGGTGAACTACCAGCTCTGGTGGAGCGGCATGCCCTCGGTGTAGCCGGACGCGCTCTGCACACCGATCACCGCGCGCTCGTGGAACTCCTCCAGCGTGGAGGCGCCCGCGTAGGTGCACGAGGAGCGCAGGCCGGCCACGATGGCGTCGATCTGGTCCTCGACGCTGGGCATGGCCGGGTCGAGATACATCCTGGAGGTGGAGATGCCCTCCTCGAACAGTGCCTTGCGGGCCCGCTCGAAGGGGGAGTCCTCGGCGGTGCGCAGCATCACCGCGCGGGCCGAGGCCATCCCGAAGTTCTCCTTGTACTTGCGCCCGTCGGGGGCGGTACGGGTGTCGCCGGGCGACTCGTAGGTACCGGCGAACCAGGAGCCGATCATCACGTTGGACGCCCCGGCGGCCAGGGCCAGGGCCACGTCGCGGGGGTGGCGGACGCCGCCGTCGGCCCACACGTGGCGGCCCAGCCTGCGGGCCTCGGCGGAGCACTCCAGCACGGCGGAGAACTGCGGGCGGCCCACGCCGGTCATCATCCGGGTGGTGCACATGGCCCCGGGGCCGACGCCGACCTTCAGGATGTCGGCTCCCGCGTCGACCAGGTCGCGCACGCCCTCGGCGGTGACGACGTTGCCCGCCGCGACGGGTACGCCGGGGTCGAGCGCGCGGACCGCCCGCAGGGCACTGATCATCTTCTCCTGGTGGCCGTGGGCGGTGTCCACCACCAGGCAGTCCACCCCGGCGTCGAGGATCTCCTTGGCCCTGGCGGCCACGTCGCCGTTGACGCCGACGGCCGCGGCGACGCGGAGCCTGCCCGAGTCGTCGACCGCGGGCTGGTACAGGGTGGCGCGCAGCGCGCCGGTCCTGGTCAGGATGCCGACCAGCCGGCCGTCGCCGTCCACGACCGGGGCGAGCCGGTGGCGGCCCTCGTGGAGACGGTCGAAGACCTCGCGCGGGTCGAGCCCGGCGGGCAGGGTGAGCAGGTTGTCGGACATCACCCGGGAGAGCTGCGTGTACATGTCCACGCCGGAGCAGTCGCCCTCGGTGACCACGCCGACCGGGCGGTTCTCCCAGTCGACGACGATGATCGCGCCGTGGGCCCGTTTGGGCAGCAGGTTGAGCGCCTCGCCGACGGTGTCGTGCGGGGTGAGCGTCAGCGGTGTGTCGTGGACCAGGTCGCGCTTCTTGACCCAGTCGACGACGCCTGCGACCACGTCGATCGGGATGTCCTGCGGGATCACGGTGATGCCGCCCCGGCGCGCGACGGTCTCGGCCATCCGCTTTCCCGCCACGGCCGTCATGTTGGCGACCACGACGGGGATGGTGGTCCCGGTGCCGTCCCTGCTGGAGAGATCGACGGCGAGCCGTGAGCCGACGGAGGAGAGCGACGGGACCATGAACACGTCGCTGTAGGTCAGGTCGTAGGCCGGTACCGACTCATTAAGAAATTTCACGTTATTCCACCTTATCCTGCGAATTGCCAGAGGTGAGCGTTCCCCCTTTCCGTGCTCTCCAAGAGGATCCAGCAGGTCGGAGCGGAGGCTAAGATCCGGTTTGCGTGAATAATGGGTGGCCAAGAGGAGGCGTTGTGATCCTGGTTGATCGGCCCGAGATGCTCGTAGTAGGCCATGCCGTACGAACGTCGAACGCCGACGAGATGGAGCCGGGTCGGGGGAGGCTCCGCGCGCTGTGGGCGAGGGCGGGGGCCCCCGGAGCCTTCGCGCACGTGCCAGGACGGGTCGACGAGAATATCTACGCCGTGCTCACCGACTACGAGAGCGACCACAACGGCGCCTACACCCAGATCGTCGGGGTCGCCGTGCGCAGTGCCGCGGCGCTGCCCGAGGGCATGGTGGCGGTACGGGTGCCAGGGGTGCCCTCGCTGAAGCTGGAGGCCAGAGGGCCGATGCCGGACGCGCTGACCGAGGAGTGGCAGCGGCTCTGGAAGCACACCGAGTCGGGAGGAACCCCGCCGAGGGCCTTCACCACCGACGTGGAGGTGCACCACCCCGGGGGGGCGGACATCTACGCGGCGGTCCTGTCCCCGATGCGCTGAGCGACCCGGCGCGGCTCCCGTCGCGCCGGGGCGGGTTCAGTCGTCGTCGTTCGGCGGGTCGGGCAGCCGCCAGCCGGAGATGATCAGTGGCAGCACGAAGTGCGTCAGGAACAGTGCGATCGTCAGGGCGACGAGCGCGTCCCATGGCAGGGAGTGGTCGTGGCCCCGGGCGATGCCCACCCCGATGGCGACGGCGGCGAGCGCGACCAGGATGCCGGTCGTGACGCGGTGCGCGATGGCGACCGCCCGCAGGCGCTCGCCCACCTGACGCTCGTCCAGGTCTCGCTCGCGCAACTCGACGACACCGCGGGTGGCGACGTTGAGCAGGGTGACGGCCGGTAGGTAGACGACCATCGCGATCGCCAGCAGGGCGAGCTCGGCCAGGGCGCCCCTGTCGTCCCTGGGGACGGCCCAGGAGACGGCCGCGTCCACCCACAGCAGCGATGTCGCGAGGACCACCGCCGAGGCGAGCAGCCGCCTGCGGCCCCGGGTGGCGTACCAGCCGGGCAGGTAGTCGCGCTGCATGATCTCAACGCGGGTCGGGATCCTGGCTTTTTTCTGGGTGTTCATGACTCCACCTGACTAGTTGCTGCCGAGCCGCGGGAACGGCTTGAGGGAGAAGACGACTTCCAGCGGCACCTCGAAGTGTTCGGCGATGCGCAGGGCGAGGAACAGGCTGGGGCTGTACTCGCCGCGCTCCAGGTAGCCGATCGTCTGGTAGTGGACCCCCAGTGCGGCGGCCAGATCCTTGCGCGAGATCCCGCGCTCGGCTCTCAGCACCGAGATCCGGTTGTACACGTCCTCCGAAGACATCCGGGCGGTCTCCCGGCGCTCAGGAGACCCGCCCGGCCGGTGGCCGGGCCCGGTCGTGGGGGGCGAGGGGCCGGTGCCGCGGATCGATGTCCCACGCCACCTTGTCGGCGCCGCACGCCGTCTGTGGCTTCTGGCCGTTCGATGCAGTACTCATATGAATGAATGTAGTACACCTACTACATTTGAATCAACACCTACGACGAAAAGCGGCACGTCTACGGCAGACGTGCCGCTGGTGAGGTGGCCGAGTCGATCGGAAGACGAGGAGTGGGGAGGCGTACTCAGCGGGATTTCAGGACGGCTGGGAAGGAGGCGACCACCGGGGGGCGTTCAGCGGGGTTCCAGGACGATCGGGAAGGAGGTGACCCCCCGGACGAAGGCGTTGGGCAGGATGCACGGGCCCCGCTCGTCCGCCCGGGCGGCCGAACCGATCCGGCGGACGAACTCCTCGAAGAAGATCCGCAGTTCCAGCCGGGCCAGTGCCGCCCCCAGGCAGAAGTGGGTACCGAGACCGAAGGCGATGTGGCCGCCACCGGGACGGGTCACATCGAAGACGTCCGGGTCCGTGAAGACCGAGGGGTCCCGGTTGGCGGAGCCGTACATCAGCAGGACCTGACCGCCCGCGGGGATCTCCCGGCCGTGCAGGACCGTGTCGCGGGTGGCGCTCCGGCACATGTTGAGGATCGGGGTGGTCCAGCGGATGAACTCCTCGACGGCGTTCCCGATCAGCGAGGGGTCCTCGCGCAGCATCCGCCACTGCTCGGGGTGGTCGATCAGCGCGCCGATGGCGGTGGCGATGACGGTCCTGGTGGTCTCGGCGCCGCCGTCGAGCAGCAGCAGTGCCTCGTTGGCCAGGTGGTCGTCGTCGTAGCCGGCCTCCCGGCTCCAGATCGACGTCAGGTCGTCGCGCGGGCAGCCGCGCCGCTCGGCGGCCAGCTCCAGGACGGCGGTGGCGAACTCCCCGGCGGCGACGGCGGCCTCGTGGGTGACATAGCGCAGGCCGCCTCCGGCCGCGACCGTCGTCTCCGACCAGTGCACCAGCTCCGGCCAGCGTTCCTCGGGGAAGCCGAGCAGCCAGCCGATCATCCGGCCCGGCAGCGGCGCGGCCAGCGCGGGCACGGCGTCCACGGTGCGCCTCTCCAGCGCCTCGTCGATGAGTTCGGTGACGACGGCGCGTATCCGGCCGGCGTACCGCTCCGCCACGTGGCGCGGGGTGAAGCGCCGGTAGACCAGGCGTCGGCGTTCGGCGTGTTCCGGGTCGTCCATCCCGATCATCGACGGGTCGCTGGGGAGCTGCGGCCGGTAGCCGCCCGCGTTGGACCACAGTTTCGGATCGCGCTCGATCGCCGAGATGTCGGCGTGCCGGGAGACGCCCCACAGTGCGTTCTCCGCGTCGTGATAGACCGGCGCGTGCTCGCGCAGCCAGGCGTACACCGGTCCAGGGTCGCCGGCGTACATGTCGCCGTCGAGCAGGTCGATCCCGGCGGCACCGGGTGACTCGGGAGACGCGGGCGCCGCCGCGACGCGGCGCCCGATCTCCTGGCCCACCTCTGAGAACGGGCTGGTCATCGAAGATCCCTCCCGAGCCCTTCGAGGCGCCCCGGGAGGGAGGCGGGGCCGCCGGTGCCCGCCGCGGTGTGAATGGCGTGATCAAGCATGGTCAGCTCCGGAACATCGGGTGATTGTGCCGAGCCGCCCGATCGGTCGCGCCAACGCGTCCGGGCGAGGTCGTGCCGTCGTCGGATGGGCGGCCCCGCGCCGCCGGGACTCAGTCCGCCGGCCTCCACAGGGGTTCGGAGATCTCGAAGCCCACGTCCTGGCCCCATTGGTTGCGGTAGCTCACCTCGTGCACCGGGCGGCGGGGCGCGACGCCCCATCGTCCGGTCGGGTAGCCGAAGGTGACCGTGGCGGCCAGGGTCCAGCCCTTGCCCTCGGGCACGCCGAGCACCCGCAGCGTCTCCTCCGCGTGAAAGAGGCCGAGCACGCTGGTCAGCGCGCTGCCCACGCCGTGGGCGCGGGCGGCCAGCTGCGCGTTCCACACCGCGGGGAAGATCGAGCCGCCGGACGGGTCGTTGCGGTTGAACGCGAACAGGAGCAGCGGGTAGCCCTCGAAGTGGTCGGCCAGGTGCTTCGCCGAGTTCAGGACGTTGAGCGTCCGGGTGTCGCCCTCGGCCTCGGCTCTCTCCCGCATCGGACGGTAGTGGCCCTCGAAGAGCTGTCCGAGCGCGTTCCGGTAGAGCGGCCCGAGCCGCTCCTTCACCGCGAGGTCGTCGACCAGCAGGAAGCGCCAGCTCTGTACGTTGCCGCCGCTGGGCGCGCGGACCGCGGCGTCCAGGATGCTCCGCTGGACCTCCTCGGGGATCGGGTCCGGCTTGACCCGGCGCATCGCCCTGGTCGTGTAGAGAGCCTCGAAGACGTCCATCAGGCCAGCACCCCCGCTTCGCGCAGTTCGGCCGCGGCCTCGTCGGACAGGCCCCAGGAGGTCAGATCCGCCAGCCGGGTGGCGGGGGAGAGGTCCTGCTCCGCCACGCCGAGCAGGCGCGGCGCGGGGGCGGGCTGCCGGATGCCGCCGACCTCGACGAACGTGCCCCTGGCCTTGTTGTGCGGATGCTCGACGGCCTCGCCCACCTCCAGGACGGGGGAGACGCACGCGTCGGAGCCGTCGAAGACCGCCTCCCACTCGGCGCGGGTCCTTGATCGGAAGGCCTCGGCCAGCCGCTCGCGAAGCGCGGGCCACTGCTTCCTGTCGTTGCGGTCGGGCAGGTCCTCAAGCCCCATCAGTTTGACCATCTCCGCCCAGAACTGCGGTTCCAACGGGCCGACGGCCAGATGTCTGCCGTCGGAGGTCTCGTAGGTGTCGTACATCGGCGCGCCGGTGTCGAGCAGGTTCGTGCCGCGCGGGCCCCAGAAGCCGGTCTGCACCCCGTGGTAGAACATCGCGAACAACGTCGCCGCGCCGTCCACCATGGCGGCGTCGATCACCCGGCCCTCACCGGTCCGCTCCCGCTCGATCAGCGCGAGCAGCACGCCGTACGCGAGCATGAGGCCGCCCCCGGCGAAGTCGCCGAGGATGTTGATCGGCGGGGTGGGGCGCTCGCCGTCGCGGCCGAGCATCGACAGCACGCCGGAGACGGCGATGTAGTCGATGTCGTGCCCGGCGGTCGGCGCGAGCGGGCCGTCCTGGCCCCAGCCGGTCATCCGCCCGTAGACCAGGCGCGGGTTGATCGCGTGCAGGTCGTCGGGGCCGATGCCGAGGCGTTCGGCGACCCCGGGCCGGAAGACCTCGATGACCACGTCGGCATGGCGGGCCAGTTCCTTGAACGCGGCCACCCCCTCGGGGGACTTCAGATCCAGGCCGACCGTTCTCTTGCCCCGGTCCATCACGTCGGCGCGTGGGCTGTCCCCCGCCTTGGCGACGACGCTCGCGCGCTCGACGCGCAGCACCTCGGCCCCATGGTCGGCGAGCATCATCCCGGCGAACGGCCCGGGGGCCAGCCCCGCCAGTTCGAGCACGCGGACTCCGGCCAGCGGGCCCTTCCTGGTCACGCGCTCCATCGATATTCTCCTCGGATGCGGTATCGACTCTAGTCCGGTACGGCGCACACAAGCAATCGCTTGGTGTGATGTGCGGCCGTTCCCTCCGCCCAAGTAGAACAACATTCGGCTTTCCGTGGCAAGACACATCGCGATGAGCCATGTGGTGCTCGCGCGCGTATGGGAAACTTGCGCCTTCGCCGAATGGGACCTAGGGGTTTTGCGATGACATATCCGCACAGTGAACGGGTGGTCGCTGGGCGCTATCGGCTGCTGCGGGAGCTCGGCAGGGGCGGCATGGGCGTGGTCTGGGAGGGCTACGACACCCTCCTCAACCGCTCGGTCGCCGTCAAGGAGGTGCTCCTGCCACCCAACCTCTCCCCGGCCGAGCACCAACTCCAGCTGACCCGTACCTCCCGCGAGGCCAGGACCGCGGCCCGGCTCAACCACCGGAGCATCGTGGCGATCTACGACGTGGCGGAGCAGGACGGTCGTCCCTGGATCATCATGGAGCTGGTCAGGGCCCGCGGGCTGGACGAGGTCGGTCTGCTGCCGGTGCGCCAGGTCGCCGACATCGGCCGTCAGGTCCTCTCGGCCCTGCGCGCGGCACACGAGGCCGGGATCCTGCACCGCGACGTCAAGCCCAGCAACATCCTGCTGGAGGCCGACGGCCGCGCGGTGCTCTCCGACTTCGGCATCGCCACCATCGAGGGCGACACCTCGCTGACCCAGACCGGCATGGTGACGGGCTCGCCGAGCTTCCTGCCGCCCGAGCGCGCCACCGGCACCGACGCGGGCCCCTGGTCCGACCTGTGGGCGCTCGGCGCCACCCTCTACGCGGCACTGGTCGGGCACGGCCCCTTCGAACGCCGAGACGCCATCGCCACCCTCGGCGCGCTCCTCACCGAGGAGCCCGACTTCGGCAGGGTGCCCCTGGAGATGCGCGCGGTGCTCACCGGCATGCTCCAGCGCGAGCCCGCCCACCGGCTGACCGCCCAGCAGGCCGACGCCATGCTGGCGGAGGTCCTCGACGACCCGTCGGCCGCGGCCCGGCGCACCGGGGAGAGGGCGATCCACCGTACGGCACGGACCGCTGAGAATCCGCACGGTGCCGGGGAGTGGAACAGGCGCGAGACCGAGACCTCGCCCGCGTCCGGCCGCCGGCGCGGGGGGCGGCGCGGCGGGGGGCGAAGCGGTGGCCGGATCCCACTGGTCCTGGCGGCCGTCGTGCTCCTGGCCGCCGGTGGCGCCGTCGCGGCCGTGGCGATGTCACAGCCGGAATCGCAGCCGGTGGCGCGCGCCGAGCCCGCCCCCGCGGAGGCGACGCCCGAACCGGTGCAGGAGACCAGGCCCCGGACGCCCACCCCGAGTCCCACCCCCACTCCCACCAGGACCAGAGCGGTGGTGCCCACCGGAGGGTTGAAGGTGTGGCGGGCCCGTCCGCCGGAGAACTGGTCCATCAGCTATCCGGCCGGCTGGAACGGTGACTGGGCGGCCGAGACGGGCTACACCCAGTGGCTGCGCAGGGACGGGGCCGCCCACCTGTCGGTGGAGGTGCTGGAGGCGAACGCCGACGGTCTGGACTCCCTCCATGAGACCGTCAAGGAGAACGTGGTCCAGTGGAGCGAGATCCACTCCGAGGACACGGCGATGATCCCCCTGGCCTACGGCTCCGGACTTCAGTGGGAGTTCACCTGGAGCATGAAGGACAACGGCGGAGCCCCCTGGGCCACGGCCGGGGTGACCTACCACGAGGTGCGGCGTTTCATCGAGGTGGGCGATACGGTCATGCTGCTCAGCTGGACCACCCACGACGACGACTGGGATGCCCAGCGGTCCCTCATGAACCGAGTGTTCGGCAGTTTCCACCCCCGCGGAGGCGAGTGACATGACCTGGAAGGTGCTCGCGCTACCGCCGCTCCCCGAGGGGGCGGTGCGCAACCTGCTCGGCTCGCTGGGCGACCGGGTCGCGGTGTCGGTCCCCGCGGCCCGCGACCGGGAGTCACTGCTCGCCGCGCTCGGCGAGGCCGAGATCGTGGTCGGTGACTGGAGCGGCGAGCTCGTCCTGGACGCCGAGGCGGTCAGGTCCGCCCCGAACCTGGCGTTCGTGCAGCAGCCGTCGGTGGGCGTGGACGGCCACGACCTCGCCGCGCTCGCCGAGGCCGGTGTGCCGCTGGCCAACACCGCGGGGGTGAGCGCGACAGGGGTGGCCGAGTGGTGCTTCGCGGCCGCGCTCGCACTGTCGCGGCGGCTGATGGAGGCCGACGCCGCGGTCCGCGCCGGCCGCTGGCCGCAGCTGGATCTCGGGCCCACCGAGCTGTACGGCTCGCGCGTCGGCATCGTCGGTTTCGGCCCGATCGGCGAGACCTGCGCGCGGATGTTCGCCGCCCACGGGTGCGAGGTCTCCTACTGGACGCGCACGCCGCGCGAGGTGCCCTACACCTACCGGGGGCTCGCCGAGCTGGTCGCGAGTTCCCAGGTCCTCGTCCTGGTCATCCCGCTGGTGGAGGGGACCAGGAGGCTGATCGACCCGTCCCTGATGCCCGCGGGCTCGCTGCTCGTCAACGCGGCCCGGGGGCAGGTGGTCGACTCGGCGGCGCTGCTGTCGGCCCTGGAGTCGGGGCACCTGGGCGGCGCCGCGCTCGACGTGTTCGACACCGAGCCGCTGCCGCCGGACGACCCGCTGCGGAGCAGTCCCAGGGTCCTGCTCTCACCGCATGTGGCGGGGGTGACCCCGCAGTCGACCGGCCGCCTGATCCGTTGCGTGCTGGACAACCTGGAGGCCGCGATCGACGGCCGCCCGGTGACGAACGTGGTCAACGAGGTTGATCCGGTGGTCGGCCGCAGGTTCCCGGAAGGACAGTCGTAGAGTTTTCCAGTGTTTAACGCGCCCCGCCTGGCTCCGGAGACATCCGAGATATAACGTGCCTAGGGGCGATCTTTCCAACGATGGTCATGGGGGTGATTACCGTGCGACAGATGACAGAAATGTCGGCGCACCGGCAAGCGGTGGAGCAGATCAGGGATTCCTACGCCGCCATTCCCGGCGACGCGGTGCCCCGGCTCTCCAAGGCCACCACGAACCTGTTCCGCTTCAGAGAGGGCGCCCGGTCGGCGAAGCTTTCCGCCAGGGACCTGGACCAGGTCATCGCGGTCGATCCGGAGACGATGACCGCCGAGGTCCAGGGGATGACCACCTACGAGCACCTGGTGGACGCCACGCTCGCCCACGGGCTCATGCCGTACGTGGTGCCGCAGCTGAAGACGATCACGCTGGGCGGGGCGGTGACGGGGCTCGGCATCGAGTCCACCAGTTTCAGGGACGGGTTGCCGCACGAGTCGGTGGAGGAGCTGGAGATCCTCACCGGCGACGGAAGGATCGTCGTGGCCCGTGACGACAACGAGCACCGCGACCTGTTCCGGGCGTTCCCCAACTCCTACGGCACGCTTGGCTACGCCCTGCGGATCCGGATCAAGCTCAAGCCCGTCCAGCCGTACGTCAGGCTGACCCACATCCCGTTCGGGGACGCCGACAAGTGCATGCTCGCGATGCGCGAGATCTGTGACAGCGGCGAGTACGAGGGCGAGCGCGTCGACTTCGTGGACGGCACGTTCTTCGGTCCGGGCGAGCTCTACATCACCGTGGGACGCTTCGCCGAGCGTGCTCCGTACCTGTCCGACTACACCGGGATGCGCATCTACTACCGGTCGATCCAGACCAGGACCCGCGACTGGCTGACCGTCCGCGACTACCTGTGGCGCTGGGACACCGACTGGTTCTGGTGCTCGCGCGCCTTCGGCGTGCAGACCGCGCTGGTGCGCTCCCTGATGCCGCGTAAGTGGATGCGCTCGGACGTCTATCGCAAGCTCGTGGGCCTTGACCGCAAGTACGGGGTGATCGCCAGGGTCGACCGCTGGCGCGACCTGCCGGTGCAGGAGTCGGTCATCCAGGACATCGAGGTGCCCGTCGAGCGCGGTGCCGAGTTCCTGAGTTTCTTCCACGACAAGGTCGGGATGGCGCCGGTCTGGATGTGCCCGCTGAAGTCCACCGGCGAGTGGCCGCTCTATCCGCTGGAGCCCGGCCGGCTGTACGTCAATTTCGGCTTCTGGGGAACGGTCCCGTTGCCCAGGGGGCAGTTCGACGGTTACCACAACCGTCTCATCGAGAACCGGGTCCACGAACTGGACGGCCATAAATCGCTGTACTCCACCTCGTTCTACCCAGAGGATGAATTCTGGCGGTTTTATAACGGAACCGCCTATTGGCCGGTCAAGCGGGCATACGACGGGGGTGGCCGGTTGCTCGACCTCTACGACAAGTGTGTTCGGGGGCGTTAAGAGAGGTTGATTCTGTGTTGCTCGCAGAGATCTTCGAAAAGGTGATGGGCCCTGAGGCGGATGTACGCTTCGTCGCCTACGACGGAAGTAAGGCCGGTCCGGCCAGCTCCGACATCAGCGTCGAGGTGAAGACCCCGGCGGCCGTCGCGTACCTGGCACAGGCCCCCGGGGAGCTGGGACTGGCCAGGGCGTACGTGTCCGGCCACCTCGATGTCCAAGGGGACATGTACACGCTGCTCTCCCGGATGTGGTCGCTCACGATCAACGACCTCCCGGTCGGGCAGAAGCTCGCGGCCGTCAGAGCCCTCGGGGTCCGCCCGCTGCTCACCCGGATGCCGCCGCCTCCGCAGGAGGTGCGGCGCAGCATGCTCGCCCGGATGGGCAGCAGGCACGCCAAGCAGCGCGACGCCGAGGCGATCCACCATCACTACGACGTCTCCAACAAGTTCTACTCGTGGGTGCTCGGCCCGTCCATGGCCTACACCTGCGCGGTCTTCCCCGAGCAGGAGTCCACCCTGGAGGAGGCGCAGCAGGCCAAGTTCGAGCTGGTCGCCCGGAAGCTGGGCCTGAAGCCGGGGATGAGGCTGCTGGACGTCGGCTGCGGCTGGGGCGGCATGGTCGTCCACGCCGCCCGTGAGTACGGGGTGAAGGCGCTGGGCGTCACCCTCTCGCGCCAGCAGGCCGAGTGGGGGCAGAAGGCCATCGCGGAGGCCGGTCTCGGCGAGCTCGCCGAGGTCCGTCACATGGACTACCGCGACGTGCCGGAGACGGGCTTCGACGCCGTCAGCTCGATCGGCCTGACCGAGCACATCGGCAAGGAGCAACTGCCCTTCTACTTCCGCTTCCTGTACGACAAGCTCGTCCCCGGCGGGCGGCTGCTCAACCACTGCATCACCCGGCCGACGGGCACCGAGAAGACCCTCAACGCCGGCGGCTTCATCAATCGCTACGTCTTCCCCGACGGGGAGCTGGAGTCGGTCGGCTACCTGGCCCGTCAGATCGAGGACACCGGTTTCGAGATCCGGCACGAGGAGAACCTGCGCGAGCACTACGCGCAGACCCTCCGCTACTGGTGCGCCAACCTCGACGAGCACTGGGACGAGGCGGTCCAGGAGGTCGGCGAGGGTACGGCACGGGTATGGCGCCTCTACATGGCGGCCTGCGTGGTCGGCTTCGAACGCAACAAGATCCAGCTCCACCAGGTTCTCGGGGTGAAGCTCAACGACGACGGCACGGCCGGCGTCCCGCTCCGCCCCTCGCTCGACTGGCCCTGACCCCCCGGGACACGCGCTCACGCGGGACCCCGCGCGGGAGACGCTCATATGGGATGTTCCTATACGAGAATCCGCGCGGGCCCTCACGCGGACGCGTTCACGCCGGACCGACGGCCCCCGTCGCGGATATCTCGCGGCGGGGGCCGTACGGCTTCGTGGCGTAGGACGAGGGATCGATGGCCTTCACCCGCCTGCTCGCCACGGAGGTCCCCGGGGAGCCGACCGCCGCCGAAGCCCACCTCGGAAACCGCCGGTCACCGGTTCGTCGACTGTTCCCCATCCTGGAACGGTCCGGTCGCGGGTCGCGAACGCAAATTCTTGCGTAGAAATGCCGGTAGATTTCGCGAACGTTTCTGACTATTGCGTTTATGTATCTCGTCCTGTCAGGATGACGCAAGCGGACCGCTGTCGCGCCGGGGACGACGCGTGCCGCCCCGTGCCCCTGGTGTGCGGCTCCCTCCTGCCCGGAAC
>NZ_JBEXUE010000298.1:0-12540 GCF_040614275.1 Streptosporangium sp. NPDC006013 | reverse complement strand
CGACGACCAGATCCGCGCCGTCGCCGCCACCGGCGGCGTGGTCTGCGTCAACTTCGTGCCGAGCTTCCTTGCCGCGGACCCCGCGGAGTTCACCGTGGACCGTCTGGTGGACCACATCGAGCACATCGCACAGGTCGGCGGCATCGACCACGTCGGCCTCGGCCCGGACTTCGTCCGCGAGGTGCTGACCGACGTCACACCTCCGTGCTGCGAGGATCTCGGATACGGCGAGATCGACCCCCTGGCCGTCCTGCCCGGGCTGGCCGGCCCGAGCGGCCTGCCCCTGGTCACCGACGCCCTGCTCAAGCACGGCTTCACCGACGAGGAGATCGTGAAGATCCTCGGCGGCAACGTCCTGCGGCTGTTCCGCGCGGAGCTGGGACGACCACGGTGAACCTGGACGTCATGCTTGAGGACCTGGAGGAGCTCGTCGCGTGCGAGTCGTTCTCCGCCGACCACGAGGCGGTGGCCCGTAGCGCCAAGGTGGTCGCCGACCAGGGGTTCAGGAGGCTCGGCGCACGCCCCGAAACGATCGTGATCGACGGGGTCACCCACCTGCGGTGGACCTTCGGCACGCCCCGGGTCCTGCTGGTCGGCCACCACGACACGGTCTGGCCGCTCGGGACGCTGGCCGAGCGCCCCTGGTCGGTGGCCGGCGGGATCGCCCGGGGGCCGGGGGTGTTCGACATGAAGGCCGGGCTGGTGCAGGCGTTCCACGCGCTGGCCGCGCTGCCGTCGCCGGATGGGGTGTGCGTGCTGGTCACCGGCGACGAGGAGGTCGGTTCACCGTCCTCACGCGCGCTGATCGAGGAGTCGGCACGCGGCCGCGCGGCCGCGTTCGTGCTGGAGGCGAGCGCCGACGGCGGAGCGCTCAAGACGGCACGCAAAGGTACATCGGTCTACGAGCTCGTGGTGCGCGGAACGGCCGCACACGCCGGTCTGGAGCCTGAGAAGGGGGCCAACGCGGGGATCGAGCTGGCCCACCAGATCCTCGCCGTCACCGGGATCGCCGATCAGGTGAACGGTGGTCCTTCTGCCATGACGACGGCGGAGACGTCACCCGCCGCGACGCGCGGGCTGTCTCTCCTTCCGGGTCGGCGGCCGGGCTCCGCGGCACCGGGGACGCCGTTCGGCGCGGCGGCCCCCGGCGACCCCGCGGGCCTGGGCCCGACCACCGTCACGCCCACGGTGCTGTCGGCGGGGACCACGGTCAACACCGTGCCTGCGCTGGCCCGCGTTTCGGTGGACGTGCGGGTGCCCACCCTCGCCGCGCAGGAGCGGGTGGACGAGCTGATGAGGGCCCTGTCCCCCCGGCTCGCCGGGACCCGGCTGGAGGTGATCGGCGGCCCGAACCGTCCTCCCCTGGAGGAGGCCTCATCGGCCGGGCTGTTCGCCATCGCCCAGCGGATCGCCGCCGGCCTCGGACTCGCCCCGCTCTCCGGTGTCGGAGTGGGCGGAGCCTCCGACGGCAACTACACCGCCGGAGCCGGCTGCCCCACCCTCGACGGGCTGGGCGCGGTGGGCGGCGGCGCCCACGCCGACAGCGAGCATGTGGTCGTGGCCGAGATGCCCGGTCGTACGGCGCTGCTGACCGGCCTGGTCCGGGCGATGCTCAGGTGAACGGCGTGGTGCTGCGCGAACTCCGTTCCATCGAGGAACTGGAGGAGGTCTTCCGGCTGTTCGACGGCATCTGGCACCCCGATCCCGGCAGCGAGCCCATCACCGTCGAGCTCATGCGGGCGCTGTCACACGCGGGCAACTACGTGACCGGCGCCTACCAGGGCGACCACCTGGTGGGTGCCTCGGTCGGCTTCCTCGCGGCCCCGGCCGGGCAGGTGCTGCACTCGCACATCACCGGCGCCGCCATCGGGCGCGGCATCGGATTCGCGCTCAAGCTGCACCAGCGCGGCTGGGCACTCGACCGGGGCCTGGATCGCATCACCTGGACCTACGACCCGCTGGTACGCCGCAACGCCCACTTCAACCTGGTCAAACTCGGCGCCCGCCCCGAGAAGTACCTGCCGTCCTTCTACGGCGTCATGGAGGACGCGATCAACACCGGCGACGAGTCCGACCGGATGCTCGCCGTCTGGCGGCTGACCGAGCCGCGGGTACTCGCCGCCGTACGAGGCGAGCCGCACCGGCCGAAGATCCCGCCGGACGCGGTGACCGCCCTGGCCGAGTGCGACGGCCGCCCGGTCGCCGGACGGACCGATGCCCGGACGCTGCTGGTCACGGTCCCGCCCGACATCGAGGCGCTGCGCCGCACCGACCCCGGCGCGGCCAAGGCATGGCGCCACGCCGTGCGCGACGTGCTGGGCACGCTGATGGGGGAAGGTGCCCGGGTGACCGGATTCACCGGCGAGGGCCACTACCTCGTGGAACGGACCGTCTGACCGCCCTGACCGGCAAGGCCTGCGGCGGAAGGCCGGCACGGGCCGGGAGACCACCGGGAGCCGGTCGGCGGGGCGCTCAGAGAAGGACGCGGCGCGAGCCGCGCGACATCCTGTAACGGGGTCGCCTGACCGGCGGCGCTATCGGAGGGAGACGCGGCGGAGGCCGCACACCATCATGAAGATCACTGGAATCGAACTGCGGCGAATCAAGATGCCGCTGGTCGCCCCCTTCCGTACCTCGTTCGGCACCGAGACCGAACGCGACGTACTGCTCCTGCGCGTCGTCACCCCCGACGCCGAGGGCTGGGGCGAATGCGTCGCCATGTCCCAGCCGCTCTACTCCCCCGAATACGTCGACGGCGCCGCCGAGGTCCTGCGCCGCTTCCTCATCCCCGCCCTGCCCGCCCACGCCGACGCCCACACCGCCGGCCGCGCCCTGCGGCCTTTCAAAGGTCACCGCATGGCCAAGGCCGCCCTGGAAACCGCCGTCCTGGACGCTCAGCTCCGCACCGGCGGCCAGTCCCTGGCCTCCTTCCTCGGCGCGGACACCGACCGCGTGCCCTGCGGAGTGTCGGTCGGCATCATGGACTCCATCCCCCAACTCCTCGACGCCGTCACCGGCTACCTCGACGAGGGCTACGCCCGGATCAAACTGAAGATCGAACCCGGCTGGGACCTCGCCCCCGTCCGCGCCGTCCGCGAACGCTTCGGCGACGATCTCCTGCTACAGGTCGACGCCAACGCCGCCTATACCCTCGCCGACAGCACCCACCTGGCCAAACTCGACGACTTCGGCCTGCTGCTCATCGAACAGCCCCTCGCCAACGACGACATGCTCCAGCACGCCCGGCTCGCCACCCGGCTGGCCACCCCCATCTGCCTGGACGAATCCATCGAATCAGCCGAACACGCCGCCGCCGCCATCACCCTGGGCGCCTGCTCGATCATCAACGTCAAACCCGGCCGGATCGGCGGCTACCTCGAAGCCTGCCGCATCCACGACCTGGCCCGCGCCCACGGCGTCGCCCTGTGGTGCGGCGGCATGCTGGAGACCGGCATCGGCCGCGCCGCCAACCTGGCCCTGGCCGCCCTGCCCGGCTTCACCCTGCCCGGTGACACCTCCGCCTCGCGCCGCTACTACGCCACCGACGTCACGCCGCCCTTCGAGCTGCACGACGGCCACATCGACGTGCCCACCGGCCCCGGCATCGGCGTCGACCCCGTCCACGACATCCTGGACGAGGTCACCGTCTCCACCGAATGGATCACCATCTAGCGGGCGTTTCCCGCCTCAGTGGGAAGAGGAGCCGGTCGTGGCGCACGCCGCGGCCGGTCTTCCGCTTCCCCGTTCCGGACGGGAGAGAAGCGGGAGACCGGCCGTCTCTCAGCTGCGCCTGAGGCGGGGCACCGCCTCAAGCAGGGAGCGGGTGTAGTCGTCCTGGGGCGACCCCACCACGTCTTCGGTCGCCCCCATCTCGACCAGCCTGCCCCGGTGCATCACCGCGACGACATCGGAGACGTACCGGACCACGGCGAGGTTGTGCGAGATGAACAGCATCGACAGCCCGAGTTCCGCGCGCAGCGAGCGGACCAGGTTGAGCACCGAGCCCTGGACGGAGACGTCCAGGGCGGAGGTGATCTCGTCGGCGACCAGCAGCTCGGGGCGCGCGCCCAGCGCCCGGGCGACCGCCACCCGCTGGCGCTGACCACCGGACAGCTCACGCGGATAGCGCCCCGCCAGCGAGACGGGCAGCGACACCAGCGACAGTAACCGCTCCACCTCCGCCTGGCAGGCGGCGCGGGGCACGCGGAGCCCCTCGGCCACCGACGTGCCCACGGTCATCCGCGGGTCGAGCGAGGCGTAGGGATCCTGGAAGATCATTTGGATCCGCCGCGGATCACCGCCGACGATCTCACCGGTGTACGGCACCAGCCCGGTCACCGCCCTGGCCAGCGTGGACTTACCCGACCCTGACTCCCCCACCAGACCGACGATCGCCCCGGCCGGGATCTCCAGCGTGACGTCGTCGACGGCGGTGAACGCGCCGAACCGCACCGTCAGATTCTTAATGATCATGAAACCTCCCAGCAGGCGACCTGATGCGCCTTGCCGTACGGGATCAGGGGCGGACGCTCGGCACAGCGGTCGGTCGCCAGCTCGCATCGGGCCGCGAAGGCGCACCCCTCGCCGACCTCGACGGGTGCGGGCTGATGGCCGGGGATGCTGGCCAGCGGCAGGGACCTGTCGGTGTCCATGTCGGGCAGCGAGGCGACCAGCGCGCGGGTGTAGGGGTGCGCGGCGCCGGAGGCCAGCTTCTCGACCGGCAGTTCCTCGACCACCCGGCCCGCGTACATCACCACGACCCGGTGGCACAGCTCGCCGACCACGGCGATGTCATGGGAGATGAACAGGGTCGCCGCGCCGGCCTCGCCGGTCACCTCGCGCAGCAGGCGCAGGATCTGCCGCTGCACGGTCACGTCGAGAGCGGTGGTCGGCTCGTCGGCAATGATCAGTCGCGGTGTGCCCATCAGGCCCATCGCGATCACCGCACGCTGCCTCATACCGCCGGACAGCTCGTGCGGGTGCTGCCGGGCCCGCCTGCCCGGCTCCGGAATGTGCACGTGCCCGAGCCGGTCCACAGCCCTGGTCCGGGCCTCGGCACGGCTCGCGCCCTGGTGCACGGTCGCCACCTCCGCGAGCTGCCCGCCGACCCTGAGGGCCGGGTTGAGCGAGGCCATCGGGTCCTGGAAGACCATCGCCAGCGACGTGCCGAGCAGCTTGCGGCGCTCCTGTTCCGGCAGCTCGCCGAGGTCGGCGCCGCACAGCCGCAGCCGCGCCGCGCTCACCTCGCCCGGATAGGGAACCAGCCCGCCGATCGCCGACGCGGTCAGGCTCTTGCCACTGCCCGACTCCCCCACCAGGCCGACGATCTCGCCGGGCGCGACGGTCAGCGACAGCTCGCGCACCGGCGTCACACCGCCGGGGAAGGTGACAGTGAGGTCGCGCACCTCCAGCACCGCCTCCGGGTCGGGCTCGCCGAGCTCTCCGGGTGCGGAGACGGCCCGCGGAGCGGCCTTCCCCGCCGGTACGGCGGTGCGCGACGCGGCACGGGCCAGGACGTCCCCCAGCAGGTTGAACCCGATGCCAGCGAGCGCCACCGCGACGGCGGGGCCGAGGGCGACGGCCGGGGTGGAGTAGATGCGGCCGAAGCCGTCGAACAGCAGCCGTCCCCAGTCGAACGACGGCGGTTGCACGCCCAGGCCGAGGAAGGACATCCCGGCGAGCCCGAGCAGCGCGCCGCCCAGTGCCTGGGTGAGGTTGAGGATCAACGGCTCGGCGATGTTGGGCAGGACGTGACGCGCCATGATCCGCCGCCGGGGGACCCCGAGCATGCGGGCCACCGACACGTAGTCGGCCCCGGCGACCGAGGCGGCGAGCGTCTGGGTGAGCCGGGCGAAGCCGGGCGCGATGGCGGCGCCGATGCCCAGCACGGCACCTCGTGCGCCGAGCCCGGCGATCACCGCGGTGAACATGGCCAGCAGCAGTCCCGGGAAGGCGACCAGCGCGTTCACCATGCCGTTGACCAGGCGCGCGGCGCGGCGGGGCAGCACCGAGGGGAGCGCGCCGAGCACGGTCCCGCCGATCGCGCCGATGAGCGTGGCCAACAGGGCGAGGGCCAGCGAGAGCCGGGCGGCGACCAGCACCCGGGCGAGGATGTCACGGCCCAGGTTGTCGGTGCCGAGCGGATGCGCGGCCGAGACTCCCTGGAGGATGGCCGCGGAGTCGATACGCTCGGCCTCGGCGCCCCAGATCGGCGGCCCGGCGATCGCCAGGACCACCATGAGCGCGACCAGCGTGGTCCCGGCGAGCCCGGCGGGGGTCCGCAGCAGGTGCCGCATCAGCTCTCCTTCAGGGCGGACGTGGGGTCGAGCACGCCGAGCAGCAGGTCGACGAGGAGGTTCACCACGAGCACGATCGCGCCGTAGACAAGGATCACGCCCTGGGCGACCGGGTAGTCCTTCTGAGTGATCGACTCCACGATCCGCAGGCCGAGCCCCGGCCAGGCGAAGACGTACTCGACCAGCACGCTTCCGGCGATCAGGCCGGTGAGCAGCAGCCCGCCCACGGTGAGGGTCGCGGTGAGCGTGTTGGGCAGCACGTGCCGCACGTACAGCCGGGCGGCGGGCAGCCGCTTGGCACGTGCCAGCCGCACGTAGTCGGCGCCCAGCTCGCGCAGCGTCTCCACCCGGGAGATGCGCGCGATCATCGCCGCCGGCGCGATGGCCAGGGCGAGGACCGGCAGCACGTAGGATTCCGGCCCGCCCTTGCCTGCGGGCGGGAACCAGCCTAGGCCGATCGCGAACACGGTCACCAGGGCGATCGAGTAGAGGAACTCGGGCACGGCGACGGCCGCGCCGGTCGCCGAGGTGAAGGTCGCCTCGGTGCCCCGGTGGCGGCCGTTCTCGGTGCGGACCCCCGCCCACATGCCGAGCGGCACCGCGACGAGCAGTGCCACGGCGGTCGCGAGCAGGGCGAGGACGAGCGTGTTGGGGAGCCGGGCGGCGATGACCTCACCGACCGGTTCCCCGCTGAGGAACGACGTACCGAACTCCCCGCCCAGCACGTTGCGGACATAGGACACCAGCTGGGACAGGACCGGCTGGTCCAGCCCGAGCGCCGCCCGCCTGGCGGCGATCAGCTCGACCGGTGCGGCGGGGCCGAGCGAGGCGCGCACCGGGTCGCCCGGGATCAGGTGGATCATCGCGAACGACGCGACGAGCAGCACGGCCAGCGAGATCACGAACCGGGCGAGATGCCGCAGCACGAACGCGCCGCGCACCCGGCCGGAAAGCCCCCGGCCCGAAAGCCCCCGGTCGGCGAGCAGGCGCCCGCCGGCCGGGGGGAGAGAGGTCCCGGCCACTCAGCCCGCCTCGGTCATCCGGATGGAGGTCGGGGAGAACAGACCCGCCAGCATGTCGAACTTCGCGTTCTTGGCGGCGATCAGCACGGTGTTCTCCACGACGGGCACCAGGTCGGCGTTGTCGAACAGCGCGGACTCCGACTCCAGCCAGAGCTTGCAGCCCTCCTCGGCGGGCTTGAGCTGGGCCTCGGCCACCAGTTTCTCGTAGCGGGCGTTGGCCAGGTGGGAGAAGTTGGCGCCCTTCGGCGCCGCCGGGCCGGACAGGAAGCCGACAAGCTGGCTGGGAAGCGTGACGCCGATCGGCAGCCAGACGACATCCCAGTCCTGGGTGGTGTTGAGCGACTCCGACAACTTGGTGTCGATGACGCCGTTCAGTTTGACGTCGACGCCCGCCTTCTTCCACCCGGCGGCGAGGTATTCGGCCGCCGCCTGCACGCCCGCACCTCTGGTGGTGGCGTAGAGCAGGCGCAGCTCCAGCTTCCGGTCGTCCTTGGCGCGGATGCCGTCGGCGCCGACCTTCCAGCCGGCGGCGTCCAGAGCGGCGCCCGCGGCCGCCGCGTCGAACGCCGGGACGTGGCCGGTGACGGTGTCGCCCTGGCACGGCCGCGGTTCCAGCACCAGCCCGGTGGCTGGGCGGCCGGTGCCGCTGGAGGCGATCCCGGCGAGCTCCTTGAGGTTGATCGCCTGGGTGAGCGCCTTGCGCACCACCGGGTCCTTGGCGGGCCGGTCGTCGCCCTGGTGGTAGAAGAACTGCCCGTTGCCCATGGGCGGGATGCTCTTGCCCACTCCCGGGCTGGCCTCCAGGCGGGCGCGGTCGGCGCCGTAGATGATCGCACCGTTGAGGTCACCGGAGATCAGCAGGTTGGCGGCGGTCTGCTCGTTCGGCACGACCTTCAGCACGACCTTGGCGGGCAGGCCCGGCTCCTTGGTGGTGGCGCCGTTCGGCCCCCAGACGTAGTCCTTGCGGATCTGGAAGGTGTAGTGGTCGCCGGGCACCACCTCGGTGAGCGTGTAGGGCCCGGAGCCGGAGGTGCCACGGGCCAGCACCGAGCGGTCCTCGACCCCCTTACCGCAGACGATGAACACTATCGGCGTGCTCTGCAGGATGAAGCTGAAGGGCTTCGGGGTGGAGAGCGTCACCGTCCCCGCCGCGCCGTCCGCCTCGGCCTTCATCCCGGTGGGCACCAGCACACCGTAGATCGGCGACTTGGTGGCTGGGTCGGCGATGTGGTTGATGTTGGCGGCCACGTCGGCGGGGGTGAGCTTGGAGCCGTCGGAGCAGGTGACGTCCTTGCGGAGGGTGAAGGTCACCGAGTCTGGCTTGACGTCCCATTTCTCGGCCAGACTGGGGATGATCTTACCGTCGGGGCCGACGCGGGTCAGCGTGTCGTAGGCCAGCGACAGCACCGTGTTGGTGACCGAGAGCACGCCCATGGCCGGGTCCAGCACCCCGGGGTCACTGGCGATCGCAAAGTTGAAGGTGCCGCCGTCGGCGGTTCCGGCCGACGGGGAGTCCGCCGTACCGCCACACGCGGCCGCGAACAGGCTGAGGGCGCCGAGCACGGCCGCCGCTCCTGCGTTTCTCATCGGGACTCCAGGGAGGTGGGGGTGATGCCCCACATTTGCCTTTTCCCGGTGATCCTTCTTCGTCCTCCACCACGAAAAGCCCGTAATTCATCGTGCTACCGTCTGAAAATCCGCATCTGGAGCATCACGGTCAGCCGCGCCTCGGGGTCGGCCAGATCCAGGCCGCTGATCTCGGTGAGCCGCTTCAACCGGTAGCGGAAGGTGTTGGCGTGCACGTGCACCCTGGCCGAGGCAGCGTTGACGTCGCCGAACGCGTCCAGGTAGGCCCGCAGGGTGACGACCAGCTCGCTGCCGTGTTCGGCGTCGTGGCTCACGAGCCGTTGGTAGGGCCCGGTGGGGACCTGCTCCTCGGCCTCGACCAGGTCCGACAGCTGCAGCAGCAGCGCCTCGAAGTGCACCCCGCTGTAGCCGGCGACCACGCCGGACGCCTCGCGGGTACGCAGCACCCGCAGCACCCGGTCGGCGTCGGCCCGGGACCTGGCCACCTCGGTCAGGTTGCCCGCCAGGCGCCCCACGCCGATGTTGGCCGCGTGCCGGGGACCGACCCGGGCGAGGAAGCTCTGGGCGACCCGCACGGCCCGCGCCTCCTCGTCGCCACCGGCGTGCAGTGGCAGTACGGCGTAGGCCACCGAGCCGACCAGCGCGGCAGCGGCCTTGGGATGGATGGCCCCGACGTGCAGGGCGAGCGCGTCGCAGAATCGCTGCCTGTCGCTCTCCCGGTGTGCGGCGTCGACGTGGGATCCACCGCTGAGCTGGGCCGCGAGCACGCACAGCCGCCCGCTGGCGACGCCGAGCCGCCCTGCCGCCTCGGCCGCGTCCCTGCCGCCCGCCAGCACCGTGGAAAGCAGGTCGGCGCGGAGTCGCCGCCTGGTGTCCGCCCCGGCCCGCTGCCGGAGCAGCTGCAGCGCGACGATCTTGGCGGCGTCCGCGAGAGCACGCTGCCGCTGGTCGCTCAGCGGCTCCCGTACGGCGACCCAGATGGAGCCGAGGATCTCGTCGCCGGACCGGACGGCCACCGCCGCCCGGTTGATGCTGTCGTCGTCCAGCTCCATGTAGATCGGCTCACGGCTCTGGTAGAGCCGGCGGAAGAACCCGCGCTCCTCCAGCATCCGCCGGTACCGTTCCGGTACCTGGCGGCCGAGCACGGTCTCCACCCTGCCGGGATCGGCCTCGTCCTGCCGCCCGGAGTACGCCAGCACCCGCGATGACCGGTCCTCAATGGTGACCGGTGCGTCCAGGAGCGCGCACACGGCGTTGGCCAGCGAGAACAGGTCGTCCGGCGGGGCCTCCCCCGGTTCGGCGAGGTCGCCCTCGGCCAGCAGGGAGCGGAGCAGCGCGGCCACCTGCGCCCATGAGGCGGCCCGAGTGAGGCCCAGCACCGCCACCCCGGTCTGGCGGACCTTCGCGCGGACGAGCTCGTCGACGTCCACCGGTTGCTTGACGACCACACCCGCCGCCGGGCCCGCCGCGTCGAGCAGGGCGCAGATCTGCTCGGCGCGGTCGACCCCGACGGCGAGCAGGATGCTCCCCTCCGGGAGCAGCAGCTCGTCGAGGGGGTCGTAGATGTGCACGCCGGTGACCTCGGCGTCGAGCTCCCCAGGGGAGGCCGCCACGTCCAGCACGCTACTGCCCAGATCCTCCAGGATCCGCTGCAGGCTTGCCCGTGGCCGATTGGTCATCCGCTCACGATAACGAACATAGAGCGACATTATTCTCTTAGGTGATCAATGACCATGCGGGCGGCACGGCCGATCACCGCGTCGGCCTTGGGCAACCGGAGACCGAGCGAGCCGGTCCGCAGGAAGACCGCGACGGCGTAGCGCCTCCCATCCGGATATTCCACGACACCTGCCTCGTTGCGGATGCCCCAGAGCGTGCCGGTCTTGCCGGAGAGCTTCACCTCGTCACCGAACCCGGAGGAGAGCCGGTGCGGCCAGATCTGGTTGCCCATGATCCTCCGCACCTCCGCACAGGCCTCCGAAGGTCCGGCCTCGTCCCGCCAGATCCTGCTCAGCAGGGTCGTGGTCTCGCGGGGCGTGCCCGAGGTGGTCCGTTCCGGGTCAAGGACCGACAGCGCCCGGATCCGGTCCTCGCTCACCCCGGCGAGCTGCTCCTCATCGGAGACGCCGAGTTCACCCGAGAGGCCCAGCTCGGCCACCACGCTCCCGAGCAACTCGGCGCAACCGCCGATCAGACGGGTGCGCTCCAGGCCGAGCTCGCGCAGCGTGGCGTGCAGGTTGCCGAGCCCGACCCGGCGCAGCAGCACGTCGGTGGCCGCGTTGTCACTCATGGTCATCATGAAGTGGGCCAGGTCGCGCAGGGTGAGCGAGATGTCGTCGGCGCAGCCGGAGGTGCCGATGCCGCCGTCCTTGTCGGCGGCGGTGACGGTCAGCCGCTCGGTGCGCTCCAGGGTCCCGGCCGCGGCCTGCCTGGCGTACTCCAGGACGATTGGGATCTTGAACACCGAGGCGAGCACGACCGGCTCGTCGGCGCCGAGGCCGGTCTCGATGTCGCCGTCGACGTCGCGGACGTGGATGAAGCCCTCCACGTCCGCGTCGTCGAACGCCTCACGCAGCGCGTCACGCACGGGGCAGCGCCCGTCCGTTGTGGATGTGGGAGGCGCGGCCGTCCTCGACCACGAAGGTGATCGTCTCGTGCCTGCCGTCCTGCGGCTCCACCGCGATGAAGGAGTGGCCGGAGTGGTGGACGAAGCGGGTGGTGGTGCGCGAGGTGCCCGCGTTCGTCATGAACTCGCCGGGGATCATGGTGATCTCCAGGCCGCCGTCCACCTCGGCCACCTGGTAGGAGATCATCGGCCCCTGGTACCCGCCGGTGTACGGCGTGAGGTCCACGACCTGCGGCGTCCCGGCCGGGACCGGGAAGTCCGGGACCGCGAGCCCGGTGGCCTCGCGGATCACCGGCAGCACCACGTCGACGAGCAGCCCGAGGAAGTCGCCGCCGTTGGCGCTCATCGCGATCGCGAAGTCCGCTCCCGGCACGACCCGCCAGAACGTGCTCTGCCCGATCGTGCCGCCGTCGTGACCGTAGACCTCGCCTCCCCAGTCGAACAGCTCGAAGCCCAGGCCCCAGCGGTCGGCGAGCAGTCCGGAGATCCCGGGCACGTCGACCTGCCTGGTCCGCATGGCCGCGACCGACTCCTCGGACAGCAGCCGGATGCCGTCCTCCGTCAGGCCCCCGGCGGTGAACATCCGGCCGAAGCGGACCAGCTCACGCGGGGCCAGGCACATGGTCGAACCCGCGGGGGCGTTGGAGCGCGGCATGTCCCACCTGTGGTGGACGGCGCCCTCGGGGCCGACGTGACCGGCCGCCGCCCGGAACAGGATCGCCTCCTCGGGCAGGAGCGCCGAGTGCGTGGCACCGAGCGGGTCCAGCAGGCGCTCGCGCGTCGCCCGCTCCCACGTGGTGCCACGCACCCGCGCGACCAGGGCGCCCAGCACGCAGTACCCGGCGTTGCAGTAGGAGAACAGGGCTCCGGGGTCGTGCACGTGGCCCGCGTCGTGCAGGAAGTCCACATACCCGTCCTCAATTCGGGGAGCGTGGTTCTCGTGAGGTGTGGTCATGATAACGGGTAAGGTCATCAGCTTCGACGAATTCCGCGGTTTCGGTTTCATCGC
>NZ_JBEXUE010000297.1:0-12543 GCF_040614275.1 Streptosporangium sp. NPDC006013 | reverse complement strand
TCAGCAGGCGGCCCAGGGTGGATTTGCCGCTGCCGGAACCGCCCACGATCGCGACCCGGCTGCCCGGTGTCATGCTCAGCGAGAGGTTCTTGATGACCGGATCGCTCAGCGGCCCGTACCCGAAGGTGACCTCCTGCAACTCCAGGCGGCCCTCCAGGCGGGTGCCGAGTTCCGCCTCGCCGCCGGCACGCTCGAAGCAGCGGGCGATCGGGTGCCGCTCCACGTCGTGGATGCGCTTGGCGTCGGCGCTGAGGTCCTGCAGGCGGCCGCCGAGGTTGGTGAGCTGGGTGACCGGCCTGCTCAGCGCGGCCAGCAGGGTCTGGAAGGAGATCAGGATGCCGATGCTGAGCACGCCTTCCACCACCCGCAGCCCGCCGATCAGCAGCATCAGGCCGGTGTTCACCGTGGCCAGCAGGGGCGGGACGACGACCAGCACCGCGGTGGGTACGCCGAGCCGCTGCTGCGCGGAGACGACCTTGGCCAGGAAACCCGCCCAGCGGGTGAAGGCGTCGGGCTCCGCGCCGGTGGCCTTGACCGTCTCGATCATGCTGAGCGTGGCGAAGGTGGTGCCGGTGAGGTTGCCGCGGTCGGTGCGGAGTGCGGTGACCGCGTCCTTGCGGGCCCGGGCGACCCAGCGCAGCACCAGGATGTTCAGCGCCGCCATGCCGACGCCGATGACGCCGAGCAGCACGTCGTAGCGGACCAGCAGGGCGGCGTAGAACGCCACCAGGACCATGTTGATCACCGTCAGCGCGAGGTCGCGGGAGAGGATCTCGGCCACCGTGTCGTTGGTGGAGATCCGCTTGGCGACCTCGGCCGGTCGGCGTTGCAGGAAGAACTCGATGGGCAGCCGGAGCAGGTGACGGAAGAAGCGGGCGGAGCCGACCAGCCCGACCCTGATCTCCAGCCGCAGAAGGTAGTACTGCTGCACCGAGGTCAGCACGAAGGTGGCCGCCGCGGTGAACACCATGACGATCAGCAGCGGCGGCAGGATGTCAGGGGAGTTGCCGCTCAGCACCCGGTCGATGAACACCCGGTAGTAGGCGGGCCCGGCGATGCCGGGCAGCAGCAGCAGCACGCTGGCCAGCAGCACCAGCGGCAGGGCGCGTCCGGACGGCAGCCGCCACTGGAGCAGCGCCTTGCTGAGCTTGGCGCGTTCGCCCCCCGGCTTGAAATCGGGGCCGGGTTCGAAGGTCAGCATGATCCCGGTGAAGCCGGAGTCGAACTCCGACCACTCCATCAGCCGCGGACCCGAGGACGGGTCGTTGATCGCGACCATGGTGCGGCCGAACCGGGTCACCAGTCCCTCGACCACGATGAAGTGCTGGAACGCCCAGAAAATGATCACCGGCCCGCTCTGGTCGCGGAGCAGCTCGGCCTCGACCTGGAAGCCCTTGGCGATCATTCCGTAGGAGCGGGCCGCCGCGAGCATCGAGGATGCCTTGGACCCGTCCCTGGACACCCCGCACCGGCCCCGCAGCTCCTCAAGCGGCACGTGCTTGCCGTAGTGGCCCAGGACCATCGCCAGCGCGGCCGCGCCGCACTCGACCGACTCCATCTGGATCACGGTCGGCACCCGGTGCCGGTTCTTCCTGCGGGGGCGCGGGGGGCGTGGCTGGTTCTTGGGCGCGGGCTTGGCGGGTTCCGCGGGTTTCAATGTCGTGTTCGTCATCGGTGCCTCCTCCGCTCAGCGCCCGAGCACCAGGTCGAACGGCGTCTGCTCGCCCAGGTGGATGGAGGCCGACACGGTCACCTGGGAGTCGAGCTGCACGGGCGGTCCCTGCGCGGTCGACCAGGTGTATCCCGAGTGCGAGTTCTGGTCGGGGATCAGGTCCACGATGATCATCAGGGGGGCCTGGACCGCGGCGTATCTCTTGGCGGCCAGCTCGCCGCCGACCAGCCCGGCCAGCGCCTCACCGGTCAGGGGGTAGCGGCTGACCGAGGTGACCTGGCCGCGCAGCAGTCCGAAGGCCGCGGCGGGCGCGGTGGACACCTCCAGGTCGACCGGGCGGCCGGGGGCGATCCACGCCGCCCGGTCGGCGGGCACGAACACCATGGCGACCAGGCGGTCGTCGGGCAGGTCGGTCCGCTCGACCGTGGCGACCGTGGTGCCGACGGCGACCACCTGGCCGTCGCTGACCGTGGTGCCGACCACCTGGCCGGTGAACGGGCTGGCCACCTCCTGGGTCTTGCCGTCGGCGTCCTGCAGCTCGGCGACGGACTGGCCGACGATCACCCGGTCGCCCGGCCGGACCAGCACGCGGCGGGCCAGCCCCGAGTAGTGGCTCTGGATGCGGGCCGTACCGCCCGGGTGGGTGAGGACACCCGGGGCGGCGACCGAGATGCGCAACTCGCCGACGAACGCCCAAGCCAGCCCGCCCGCCATCACGATCATCACGACGAAGACCGCGATCCAGCCCCGGGGGGTGGCCAGCAGGGTGGGGGAGTCCAGCTCGTCGGGCTCGCGCATCCGTTGCAGCGCCTGGTAGCGGAATCTCATCGCGGTCTACTCCTCCGTCCGGGGCCGGGAGCCGAGTACGAGTTCCCCGACCGTGCCCTCAAGGAGCGGGTCGCGTCCCGAGGCGGTGGCGAAGGCCGCGGCGTCCCCGCCGCCCAGGCCGCACACGGCCAGGTCCATCGCGGTGGCCACCAGGTAGAGGGTCTGGTAGAGCACGCCCACGTGTTTGAGGACCAGCGGGTAGGCGACGGTCTCGTACTTCCACATCACCCGGCCGAATCGGGCCGCCACCAGCAGCACCACCTGTGGATCCGCCTCCAGCATGGCGGCGCCCCGAGCCTGGCCGACCAGCGCCTCGGTGGCCTTGCCCGGCTCGGCGACGAGCTCCAGCTCGTGCCGGTCGGTCGCGTAGTGCCACAGGCCGGGCGCCAGTCCCTCGCACGCCGTCACCAGCGGGTAGACCTCCAGCTCGTGTACGGCGCCGCCGCTCGGATACGGCCGGTCGGCCAGTTCCTGGCCGTCGCCGCCGGTCATGGTGCCCCGCCTGCGCAGGCTCCGGTAGAGCAGCTCGCCGAGCTGGGCGAGGGTGATCGGCCTGTCCTGGTCGTGGGCGCGGATCGAGCGGCGCCGTTCGAGCACCTCGGTGAGCGACGGGTCCCCGGCCGCGATCTCGTCCAGGTCGGGCACCGGCAGCGCGACGGTCCGGGTACCGGCGGGCGGCGGGGAGACCGGTTCCGGTGCGAAGCGGTCCTTGATGGGATAGGTCCCGCCGTATCCGCCGACCGAGGCGGGGAAGCGGGTACGGGAGTGGAAGGCCAGGTCGGCGGGGTGCCACTGGGCGTAGGGGCGCTCGGCCACCTCCACGTCCTCATCGGGGCCGCCCGGCGCCAGCAGGCCGGCCGTGGCCAGCAGCCGCAGCACCGGGGCGGGCACCGAGGTGCTCCAGGTCGCCAGCTCGCCGAGCAGCCCGGCGGCCTGCGGCATCAGCTCGACGGCCAGGTGCCGGCCGGGGGTCTGCAGGGTCAGCGTGCCGTCCACCACCCGCGCCTCGGCGAAGCGCGACAGCCGTACCGGGCCCGCGGGGGCCGCCGCCGGCAGCGTCGAGCCCCGGCCGACGGAGAAGAGCCTGGCCACCACGGTGCCGTCCACCACTGCGGCGTGTTCGAGCAGCCCGGAGGTGTTCAGCCCGCGGAACAGCAGGTGCCAGCGGAGCAGTCCCGCCTCGCCGTCCGCCGTGGTCACCGCGGCTGCCAGGGCGGCGTCATCGTGGTCGCCCTCGGCCAGCAGCTTCAGGGCCGTGCCCTGTCCCGGTGACAGGTTCCTCAGTTCGAGAGCCGTGGTGGTCAGTTGGATGCGCTCACCGGAGAACGACGCGTCCCGGCGCAGCCGGGAGACGATGATGGGGTTCATGGGGGGACCGTTCACTTAGAAGAACACGTTCCAGGAGTTGATCTCGTCCTGGGGGGTCGGCCGGTCGAGCCAGCCGAGCCGTACCGGTGCGTCGTAGAGGCGGCCCGGTGCCAGGCGGCGCCAGAAGTGCCGCAGGCCGGGCGCCATCACCTTGACGACGTTCAGGTCCAGGTCGGGACGGGTCTGGTCGAGGACGATCACTTCGGATCCCGCCGCCTCGATCGAGTCCACGCATCGGCGCACGCACACGGCCAGGTCGGTGGGGGCGGGCGGGCCGACGGTGACCGGCGCGAGGTCCTCCGCAGGCAGCAGCCAGGGCTCCCCCTCCAGCCTGGCCTCCTTGCACCAGGCCAGCATCTCCGGGTCGTCCACCCGGTAGAGCGTGTTGCCCTGCTCGTCACGCCGTTCCACGGTCGGCAGGAACTGGTTGAGCTCGGTGAGCGCGCGGAACGCCGCGATGCGCGGATCGGGGTGGCAGCCGAAGCCGACCATGATGTCCTCCACCTCGTGGCGGCGCCGGGAGACCGCGGCGTACACCGGGATGCCCACGTCGGTGGTGAGGTCGAGCATCCACAGGTCACGGTCCATGGCCCCGTAGAAGTCCCGTAGCTCGCCCACGTAGGGGTCGTTCAGCGAGTCGAGGTCGAAGGCGGGGCGGCGCAGCCGGTTGTACCACCACAGCGCCACGGAGTCACGCTCGACCAGCTCGCAGATGCCCTGCAGGATGGCCTCCTCCAGGGTGTTGCCCGCCGCGCTGCCGTTGGAGTCGGCGATGCAGAAGAAGTGGCGGTAGAGGTCGGGGTGGCCGTACCAGGCATAGGCGGCGGGGACCAGCCGTTCCTCGTCGCGGGTCAGCGACCAGGCCCGTGACCAGTCGAACGGCACGTTCTCCTCGAACGGGTCGGGCACCTGCTGCAGCCGGTGCGCCGGGTCGGCGTTCCACTCCTTGCGCCCGGCCCGCTGCTCGTCGGAGAAGAGCAGCAACCGGTCGGGGTGCACCGCGGTCGCCGGATCCAGGTCGGCGTAGGCGGCCTGGATGACCACCTCATCCCCCCGCCAGACCCCCGAGTACCGTTCGATCGCCTCGCAGACCGCGCTGACCTTCGCCTGGATCTCCGAGCGCCCCTTGCCACCGCTCTGCCCGCGCAGGTTGCGGCGGAGCAGGTCCATGCTGTCGTTGACCATGGCGAAGTTGTGGCCGGCGGCGTAGCTGTAGGTCAGGCCACTGGGGTCGGCACCGATCGAGACCAGCTTGGTGATCGCGCCCAGGTGGGGGCTGATGTGCCGCTCCAGCCGCGCGAACGTCTCCTGTGGCTGGTCGACCCGGTAACCGCCGTCGGTGACGTGGTTGGCCTGCCGCGGAGCGAGCACGATCTTGGGATTGCCGTCGGACGGCGTGCCGCACGAGGGACACTGCGGCTGGCGGATCAGTATGTGCCTGCTGGTCTCCATGGTCGCCAGGTCGAGGGCGACCATCTGACCGCAGAGCGCACCCGGCTCGCCGGTCGCCACGATCCTGGCGACCTCGGCCGCCAGCATCCCGGCCAGCGCCAGCGGTCCGGCCGCGATCTGCGCGCGCACCGGGTGGAACGGCGTCCGCTCGCCCCGCTTCCCCGCCAGGTAGCGCTCCAGCTGGCGGTTGCCGCTGAGCCGTTGCGCCAGGCACGACCAGCAGCCCGTGTGGTCGGGATCGAGGAAGGGGCCGAGCCACGGGCTGACACCGCCCGGTTTGGCCAGCAGCCAGGGGAGCCCGGATGCCAGCTGCGACGCGTTGCGGCGCTCCAGGGCCGGGTCGAGGTAGTCGTCCACGAGCACGACCGAGACCCCCTCGGCGGGCACCTCGTCGATCGCGCCGGTGAGCACCTTCAACCCCAGCTCGGTCAGGGCGGCCGTGACCGGTGTGGCGTCCACCCCCTCGGCGGCCGCGACGGTGACCGGCGTGCCCTTCGTGACGGCCGCCGGATCGATGCCCAGCGCGTCCCAGTAGGCCAGCACCTTCTCCGGCAGGTCCGGCCTGCCCTCCGCGAGGTGCCCCGCCGCCTCGTAGCGACGCAGCGTGGTCAGCACCGTGGTGAATGGAACGCTCCCGGACAGCTCCTGGACGATCTCACTCACACTCCTGCGGCCGTCGAGGTAGGGGAGCACCGCCACGGCGGCCTTCCCCGGTACCAGGAAGTCCTTCCCCTCGGCGAACAGGAAGACCCGGGATCCGTCCACGACCTCGACATGGAAATGGGCCTTTAGTCGTGGACTCTCCATCAGCATCCGCCTTTTTATAACAAGCTCTCGACAACCCTCTTCAGTGCGGATTTAAACACGGGGGGACCTGGATGGTGAATGCGCAAAAAATCGTACGCATCGCGCGGCCGATACTTAGGGCGCCGACGTATTCGCCTCGGTATCACCGCGCCGGACGCCCGGGATCGGCGCCCGTGGCCCACTCCTGAACCGGCGCCGCCGAGAAAGACGGGCACCGAACCCGTTGAGATCCGTATCGGGAGAATGGGACGATGAAGCATGGCACCGCTTCTTCACAGAGACAGAGAACTGGCTGTCTTCCGAGAGGCTCTCGACGGACTACGGGCCGGCCGCCCTACCGTCGCGGCGATCCTGGGCGGAAACGGAATGGGCAAGAGTTCCCTGCTCGGCGCCATGACTGAAATGCTTCCCCCGCGCAGTCTGGTGCTGCGGGCACGCTGTCATCCGAGCGAGAGCCATTTCGCCTACGGTATGGTCCGCCAGCTCTTCGACCCGGTGATGTCCGCCGGCGAGCGGCCCCGCGGGCAGTTCGACCGCGCCGCCGACGATGACGGCGCCGCCACCCAGGACCTGCTGATCAGCCTGTTCCACATGACCCGCGACCTGGTCGCGGAGCAGCCGGTGGTCATCGCGATCGACGACCTGTCCTTCGCCGACATGCCGTCGCTGCGCTGGTTCTCCTATATCGCGCGCCGCCTGGACGACCTGCCGGTGATGATGATCGCCACGCTGCCCGGCAGCCCCCCGGCCGGGCTGGGCACGGATCTGGCCAAGCTGCCGTACGCGCGGTTCGTCCAGCTCAGACCGTTCTGCGCGACCTGCACGGCCGACTTCGTCGCCGAGGCGCTGGGTGCGCCGCCCGATGTGGAGCTGGCCGCGCTCTGTCACACGCTCTCGCAGGGGAACCCGCTGGTGCTGCGCCAGCTGACCAGCCGGATGCGGCAGGCCAGGATCAGCCCGGGCGAGCCCGACCCCGACCAGGTGCTGGAGATCGGCACGGCGGCCCTGTCCGCCACCGTGCTCGAATGGCTGCACGACCACGACCCGGTGGCCTACGAACTGCTCACCCAGCTCGCCGTCATGGGACCGGACACCGACGTCACCGTGGCGGCGATCCTGCTGAGCCAGGGCGAGCCGCAGATCCGGCAGGCCCGCCGGGCCCTCGCCCAGGCGGGTCTGATCACGGCGGGGTCGCCCGTGCGGTTCCACAACCCCCTGATCCGCACGGCCGTACTGTCGCGCATCGACAACCAGACCCGGCTCGGCCTGCACGAACGCGGAGCCGCGCTGCTGGCCAGGCTGGGCGCGCCGGCCGCCCAGACCGCCGAGCACCTGATGCTCACCGATTCCGACTGGGGCGTTCCGGTGCTGCGCAGGGCGGCCACCGAGGCGGTCGCGGCCCGCGAGTACGACGACGCGACCCGTTACCTGCGCCGCGCGCTGGCCTGCTCCGACGATCCGGCCACCATTCACGAGCTGACCCTGCAGCTCGGCACGGTCGAGCTCCGCCACGACCTGGACGCCTGCGTCCGGCACGCGGAGACACTGGTCAGCACCGCGCCCGACCCCGTCAGGCGGGCCAGGTCGCTGCTGAACCTGGCCAGCCCCGCGCTGGTCGCCAGCACGGTGGGGGTCCGGCCGTTCGTCACCGTGGCCCACGAGCTGGCGGCCATGGCGGACCCGCCGAGGGAGCCGCTGCTCCGGCTGACCGCGCAGGGGGTGCTGTCCGGGTACCGCGCCGGGTTGCGCAGGTCGGTGCGGATGGCCTCCTCGGGCGTGCCGGACTCGGCCGCGAAGGAGCTCGCCGGCGCGCTGGCGGCGATGGTCGCGGCGAGCGGGCGGTATCCGGGCACCGCCAGGCGGCTGGCGACGCGGGCCACCCGGGAACGCTCTCGCCGGGATCGGCCCGCGGGAACCGGGCTGGTGGGCGCCGCGCTGGCGTTCGGCTGGACGGGGCGCCCGGAGGAGGCGCTGGCCGTGTGCGGCAGGATCCTGCAGGACGCCCGTACCTGGGACCAGCCGGATCTGCACGCGCTCGGGCTGCTCCTGCGGGCCGATATCGGCCACCGGCGGGGCGACTCGGCCGACAGCCTGCGGGACGCGCTCGACGCGCGGGAGGGGGCCGAGCGGATCGGCGCGCGGGTGCTGACCACGGCGGCGCGCGCCTGTGGCGCGCGGGCCCTGATCCGGATGGGCCGCGCGCAGGACGCCGCGGAGCTGGTACGTGAGATGACGATGCCCGCGGACGCCCATCCGCTGATCAAGAGCCTGATCCTGGAGGTTCAGGGACTGATCGCGGCGGCGGCGGGCGACCACGTCACCGCGCTGAGCCTGTTCCTCGACTGCGGGCACCGGCTCTCCGCCCGGGGCATCACCAACCCCGCCTGCCTGCCCTGGCGCGCGCACGCCGCCAAGGCGTACAACGCGCTGGGCGAGCACACCGCGGCCCGTACGATCGCCGCCGAACCGTCGGCGGGCCCGGAGCACGCGCCGGACGCGCAGCCGCCGCAGGCCCAGATCCTGCTCACCCCCGCCGAGCAGCGGGTCGTCGAGCTGGTACGGCAGGGCATGAGCAGCATGGAGGTCGCCGAGCGGCTCTGCCTGAGCAAGCGCACCATCGACACTCACCTGGGCCGCATCTACCGCAAGCTCGGTATCCGAGGGCGGCACCAGCTGGCCGCCGCCCTCGGACTGTGATCGGACCCTGATCGGCTCCTGATCAGTGCGGTGACACCGGCTCGGTGGACCGTCCGATGCCCAGCCTCGGCTCGGTGACCAGGTACAGCCTGTCGGCGGTGCCGTCGGTGTTCTCACGGTCCCGGCCCGCGGTCAGCTCGCCGGCCAGCACCATCGCGTCCAGCGGGGCCGCGCCGCCGACGCGGGTGGCGTCGTCCAGGTCGGTCAGGCCCGCGGTGATCGAGGCGAAGGCGCCGTCGGGGGGTGCCTGGGCGCCGCTGACGCGCTTCCTCATCAGCTCCGGATACTGGCCTCTGGCCAGGCGCTGCGCCAGCCAGAAGTAGCTGTTCCTGCCCCGGTACTGCTCGTAGAAGCCGGCGACCATGGAGAACATCCGGCCGTAGGCGTTGCGGTAGTGGGACTCGTAGAATCCCAGCGCCTCGCGCTCGGTGACCTCCCCCGCGTGTGCGGACAGGATGGTCGCGGCCGCCAGCATGCCGCTGTACATGGCCAGGTGCACGCCGGTGGAGAGCAACGGGTCCAGGAAGCAGGCGGAGTCGCCCGCCAGGAAGTAGCCGGGGCCGCAGAAGCTGTCAGCCGAGTAGGAGAAGTCCTGCTCGACGCGGACCTCGCCCTGGAAGTCGCCGCTCGCCACCAGTTCCGCCACCGTCTCCGACTCCGCGACCAGGGTCAGGAACATCTCGTCCGGCGAGGAGAACCCGGACCTGCGGGCCAGGAACTGGTCCTTGTGGGTGACGAAGCCCACGCTGTAGACGTCGCCGCTGAGCGGGATGACCCAGTACCAGCCGTTGGGGGAGGAGATCACGTTGATGCCGCCCCTGGGAGTGCTGGGCAGCAGGGCGCCGCCCCGGTAGTAGCCCCAGATGGCGACGTTGCGGAAGACGTCGTGCGGCCGCCGGTTGCGGAAGTGCTGTGCGGAGAGCACGCCGGCGCGGCCGGAGGCGTCCACCACGAAGTCGGCCGCGGTCTCCTGGCGGTGCCCTTCGTGTACCCATTCCACGCCTACGGCGCGGCCGTCGTCGAAGCCGACCTTCCGCACGCGGGCCCCGTGGACCACCTGCACGCCCTGCTCGGCGGCGTGCTTGAGCAGCACGTCGTCGAAGTCGGCGCGGTCCACCTGCCAGGATCGAACCTGGTCACCGAAGAGGTCCGGCCAGTTGATCGTCCAGTCGCGCTCCGCGCCCCAGCGGAGCAGCAGGCCCTCCTTGACCTGGTAGCCGCGGGCCTCGACCTTCTCCCGCGCGCCGACGAGGTCGATGATGGCCCGGCAGGAGGAGGAGATCGACTCGCCGATGTGGTAGCGGGGGAAGAAGTCCCGTTCCAGCAGGCGCACCCGGGCGCCGGCCCGGGCCAGCAGCGCCGAGGAGATCGCTCCCGCCGGGCCCCCTCCTATGACCACCACGTCAGGCGCCATGGAATACCCCTCCCGCAGGAAAACTGCTAACCGTTGAATCCTCGCAAAGTGCAGCGAATATTGTTAATACGTATTTATACGCATTTATGGATTAATTCAGGTTGGTGAGGCCGAAGACCGCGCCCAGCGGGTCGGCGAGCAGGCCGCCTTCCAGCGGGCGGGCCCCGGCCGCCAGGGCCGCCGCGGCGGCGTCACTGGCACTGGCACCGGCACCGGCGCCGAAGAACGGCACCCAGCCGGTCCTGGCGGAGGGTCGGATCACCAGGGGCGCGTCGCCGTACAGGCTCCGGTAGAACTCCGTCGCCGCCTCCTGGCGGGAGGTGTGCAGCTCGCAGGCGCACAGGGCGCCGGGCTCGTCCACCAGGACCACGCCCTCGTCCCTGCCGCCCTCCCAGAAGCCGACCGCCGCACCTGAGGGGTCGACCGCCAGGCAGAGGCGGCCGTTCTCGCCCGCGGGCACCGGGCCCATCACGATCCGGCCGCCCAGGCGCCCGACCTCCGCCCGGGTGTGGCCGAGGTCCTTGGCGGCCAGGTAGACGTTCCAGGACGAGCCGAAGGCCGGGCCCATCGGGCTGGGACCGAGGCCGCCGATGATCTCTCCGCGCAACGTGATCAGGTGGTAGCCGCGACTGTTCTCCCTGGTGAACTCCCAGCCGAAGAGGTCGCCGTAGAACTGTTTCGCGCCGGTCAGATCGACGGTGATGTGATCAACCCAGCACGGTGTTCCCGGGCCGTACGCGGTCCGCCGGGGCATGGGGGCTCCTTCTGGATCCTGTCGTCGATGAGTGCCGCGGCCTCCTCCGCGCCGCCGAACTCCGGCATGAGCAGCCGGTAGCGGGGCGCGTCGGCCAGTTCCGTGGCGGCCGGCGGCCAGATGTGCGGCTGGAACGACCAGGGCTCAAGCCTGCAGCGGTCGTCGTCTCCCTGGCAGAGCCTGACCAGCGTGGGCGGGGCGAGCCTGGCGGTGATCGGGACGGGCGGGCCCAGCCGCTCGGGGCGGACCAGAACGGACTCCCCGGCCAGTGCGGGATGAGCCTGCCGCCAGGTCGCCGGGTCCGGTTCCTGGCCGATCAGCCCGCCGCTCCTAGCCGACTCCAGGGCACTGCCGCGCAGGTCCAGCGGAATATGGAAGGGGAGCGTGTGCCCGGTGGTTCGGTCGACCACGAGGAGTTGCCCCGACACCGGCCGCCAGGACCGGCCGGCCAGTGCGGCCGCCACGCCGGCGCCGGGCGAGCAGGCACTGCCGATCAGCGCGACCGTCACGTCGTCCTTGGTCATGACGACGGCACGCATCACCAGGTAGAGATGGTCGAGTACGGCGAACGGAGGAAGCGGTGGTGGCATGGTGCTCCACCCTCGGAACACGCGACGCTGCAGCAACATCCCGTCGGGACGCTGGACCAGCAGTTCTCCCTCTGCGGCCTTACTGGTGAGAAGCTTCACGACCAGTTGTGCTTCGCCGGCCTCCACCAGATGGGGGCCGAACAGGAATGCCAGGTCGGTGGGGTCGAGTTTGGTCAGCACCATGATGGTCATACCGAAGAAACTCAATAACAGGGGCAACTATCCCCCCTTACGGGTGTCCTAATCTAGGTATTCCTACAATCAGGTCAAGCAGTGTCTACTCTCTCAGATAACGCCAGTCCCGCAAATACCGCTTTTGCCGACATTTCCGGACACTCAAGCAGGGGGAGGTGTCCGGAGTTATGAATCGTACGAATATCGCATTGTGCCACCATCTTTCCCAGCATCTTGGCATTGTCTACGAAGACCGGCATGTCCGAATCTCCGATGATCACCGTGGTTCTGGCCCTGATCCGGATCAGATCCTCGGCCGAGTGCCGATGTGCGGTGAGCCCCGCCATCGCCCCGCTGTCCAGCTCGGCCCAGGAGTGCCTGCCGATCACCTCCCGTAGCCGGGCACGCAGTTCCGGATGAGCCTCGGTGCCGCGGAAGATGTCCGGCGGGGAGCTCATCCACAGCTCGGCCATCTGCTCCCGCGCGCCGCCCGCCCTGCGCAACATCATGAGCTCCAGGTAACGCCGCCTGGCCGCGGGGTCGGGTGGCGCGCCGCCGAGCGTCGGCGCCGCGAGCACCAGGTGCCGCACCACCTCGGGCGCCTCCAGGGCCATCTGCAGCGCGACGCAGGAGCCGAAGGAGAGCCCCACGACCCGGTCCGCCCGCTCGGCCGAGGCGATCTCGGGTCCGCTCGGGGTCCGGGCACGCCTCGTCCCGCCGAAGGTACAGAGCGGTTCGCGCGGGACGGGGTGTCCGCCGAGTGGGTCAGGCCGCGGGCCGCAGGGAC
>NZ_JBEXUE010000296.1:0-12578 GCF_040614275.1 Streptosporangium sp. NPDC006013 | reverse complement strand
CCGCAGGTCGGCGGTGACCTGTGGATCGTCGGCCTGGTGATGGCGGGTCTCGGCACGATCCTCGGCTCGGTCAACTTCATCACCACGATCATCTGCATGCGGGCCCCCGGGATGACGATGTTCCGCATGCCGATCTTCACCTGGAACGTGCTGCTGACCGGTCTGATGGTGTTGATCGCCTTCCCGATACTGTCCGCCGCGCTGCTCGCCCTGGAGGCCAGCCGCAGTCACGGCGCCCGCATCTATGACCCGCAGACCGGGGGAGCGCTGCTCTGGCAGCACCTGTTCTGGTTCTTCGGCCATCCGGAGGTCTACATCATCGCGCTGCCGTTCTTCGGCATCATCAGCGAGGTGATCCCGGTCTTCAGCCGTAAGCCGATCTTCGGCTACATCGGCCTGGTCGGCGCGACCATCGCGATCGCGGGCCTGTCGATGACGGTGTGGGCGCACCACATGTTCGCCACCGGCCATGTGTTACTGCCGTTCTTCTCCTTCATGTCGTTCCTGATCGCCGTCCCGACGGGGGTGAAGTTCTTCAACTGGGCCGGCACCATGTGGCGCGGGCACATATCGATGGAATCACCGATGATGTTCGCGGTCGGATTCCTGGTCACCTTCCTGCTCGGCGGGCTGACCGGGGTCATCCTGGCCTCCCCGCCGCTCGACTTCCAGGTGCACGACTCGTACTTCGTGGTCGCGCACTTCCACTACGTGGTCTTCGGCACCGTGGTGTTCGCGATGTTCGCGGGCTTCTACTTCTGGTGGCCGAAGATGACCGGCAAGATGCTGAACGAGAAGCTGGGCAAGCTGCACTTCTGGCTGCTGTTCATCGGTTTCCAGGTGACCTTCCTGGTCCAGCACTGGCTGGGCGCGCAGGGCATGCCGCGCCGCTACGGCGACTACAGTCCGATCGACGGGTTCACCACGCTCAATCTGGTCTCCTCGATCGGCGCGTTCGTGCTCGGCGCCTCCACGCTGCCGTTCCTCTACAACATCTGGCACACCGCGCGCCGCGCCCCGCGGGTGACCGTGGACGATCCGTGGGGTTTCGGCAACTCACTGGAGTGGGCCACCTCCTGCCCGCCGCCCCGGCACAACTTCACCTCGATCCCGGCCATCCGCTCGGAGCGGCCGGCCTTCGACCTGCATCACCCGAGGATCGGGGACCGGCCGCGCCGGCTCGACTCGACAGCCGGGCTCCAGAAGGAGATCTGAGCCGCGCTCAACAGGGGCGGCCGAGGGCGGTCCTGGTGGTCTCCTCCGGGTACGGCGACAGGCGTACGGCGTCGGCGGGGGAGAGCAGGCCCGCCGCCACCCGCTCGCACAGGCGGCCGAGGGCGGTGATCTCCGCGTGCTGGGCCGCGGCGAACGCGCGGTCGACCGGGTCGCCGTGGCCGGGGACGACGACAATGCCACTGCCGCCACTGCCGCCACTGCCGCCACTGCCGCCGTCGCCGAGGAGGTCGAGCAGCCCGGCGAGGGTGGCCGGCCATTCGAGGGGATATGCGTCCTCGTAGGCAGGTGGGGCGCCGTTCTCCACCAGGTCCCCGGCGAAGACCACGCCGGCGTCCGGCACGTGGACGACCAGGTCGTTGCCGGAGTGGCCGCGGCCGAGGTGGGCCAGGACGACCGGGCGACCACCGACGGCCAGCTCCGCCCGGCCGGTCACCAGGTGGTCCGGCAGCGCGATCCCGGTCTTCGCGATGTCACCGGCGATGTCCGCGCGTCCCCGATCCCGGTAGTGGCGGGCCCACTCGTCCCTGGCCCGGCCGCCGTTCTCGGCCAGGTCGGTCCGGCAGCCCTCGTGCGCCCAGACGGGGCAGTCGAGGAACGGCCGGGTACCGAAGCTGTGGTCGAAGTGCGAGTGGGTGATCGCCACCGCCCACGGGGCGGAGGTCACCCGCCTGACCTCCGAGACCAGCTCGGCCCCCTGCCGCTCGTCTCCCCGCGTGTCGACCACCAGGCAACCGCCGTCGCCCACGACCAGCCCCACCGACAGGTCCAGCTCGGCGTATCGCCGCACCAGCACCCGGTCCGCCACCTCGACCCATCGACCTTCCACGGGTCGTATTCTCCCCGGTCGCGATCCTCGCGGCGTCGATCCTCGCCCGTGGCGGAAGCCGGTTTTCCGCGCCGCGACCCGGCGGGAGGCCCCTTCCCCGGAGGAGCGCTCAACCGCGCAGGTACGTCACCACCGCCAGTACCCGGCGATGGTCGTCCTCGGCCGGAGGCAGGTCGAGTTTGGTCAGGATGTTGCCGATGTGCTTGCCGACCGCGGCCTCCGACACCACCAGGGCCCTGGCGATCGCCGCGTTGGACCTGCCCTCGGCCATCAGGGCCAGCACCTCCCGCTCGCGGGGGGACAGCCGCTCCAGCGGATCGCGGCGGCGGCGCAGCAGCTGCCTGACCACCTCGGGGTCCACGATCGTCCCGCCGCCGGCCACGCCGCACAGCGCGTCGACGAACTCCTCCACGTCGCCGACCCGGTCCTTGAGCAGGTAGCCGACCCCGGTGCCGTCACCGGAGTCCAGCAGTTCGGCCGCGTAGGTCTGCTCGACGTACTGGCTCAGCACCAGCACGGGCAGGCGCGGGTCCGCCGCGCGGAGCGCGACCGCGGCCCTGAGGCCCTCGTCGGTGAAGCCGGGCGGCATCCGCACGTCGGTCACGACGATGTCGGGGGTGTGCTCGCGCACCGCCTCCACGAGCCGTACGGCGTCACCCGCCGTGGCCACCACCCGGTGCCCGAACCGGGCGAGCAGCTCGGCCAGCCCTTCGCGGAGCAGCACGCCGTCCTCGGCGATGACTACCTTGAGGGATCGATCGGAGTGCACGGTATCTCCACGCGTAGCAGGGTCGGCCCACCGGCCGGGCTGGAAAGTACCAGTCTCCCGTCGACGACCGAGACGCGGTCGGCCAGCCCGGCCAGCCCGCTCCCCTCCGCGGCGTCGGCGCCGCCCACGCCGTCGTCGCCGATCTCCACGACGAGGCGGGCGCCGTCCAGCCGCCCGGTGACCGTGGCCCGCCGGGCCTCGCTGTGCCGGGCCACGTTCGCCAGCGCCTCGCACACCACGAAGTACGCGGTGGACTCCACCACCTCGGGCAGCCGCGCGGGCAGCGCCATGGTGACCTCCACGGGCACCGGCGAGCGGTCGGCGACGTCGGCCACGGCGGCGGGCAGTCCCCGGTCGGTGAGGATCTGCGGGTGGATTCCCCTGATCAGGTCGCGGATCTCGGCCAGCGCGAGTTTCGCCTGCTCGTGCGCCCTGCCGACGAGCTCGGCCGTCTCGTCCCCACGGGTGAGCTTGGCCAGGCCGAGCGTCATGGTCAGCGAGATCAGCCGCTGCTGGGCGCCGTCGTGCAGGTCCCGCTCGATCCTTCGGCGTTCTGCCTCGAAGGCCGATACCAGCCGGGACCTGGACCGGGTGAGCTCGACGACCCGCCTGGCCTCGTCGCTCTGCCGGGGGCTGAGCAGCGCGCGGGCCACCAGCCCGTGCAGCACCGCGAGTGCCGTCAGCGGGTACGTGAACAGCACGAGCAGGACGGCCCCGAGCAGCGCCACGAGGAACGCCTCGGGACTGCTGTCGATCAGCCAGAACTTGAACAGCCGCACCTGCCCGACCTCCGCCAGGATGATGGGCGCGCACATGGCCATCACCGGCCCGGCGATCCCGTACGCCAGGGAGATCAGCTCCATCGGCCAGAGCACGATGACCAGCAGGCCGGTGTAGGCGAGCTCCCGCCAGGTGGCCTGCTCGCTGAAGCGCAGCCGCGCCCACGCGCGCAGGCCCGGCCGGTCGGGCTCGCGGTGGGGCGACTCCACCGGCTCAGAGTCGATGATCCGCAGGCGGCGGCGCTCCAGCGCGGCGACCGGTATGCCACTGAGCCCCAGCACCACCAGGAACGGGATGCCCACCACCACCAGCGCCAGCACCGCGCCGCCGGCCAGGCAGACCAGGACCACCACGAGGATGACCGCGCCGACGAGGATGCTCGTCAGCAGGTACGCCAACGAGCGCCACGGCCACCACGTGGCGAGCAGGTTCCATCGGGTGAGTGCCTGCCAGGCCGCCTGCGATCGCATCAACCGACAGTACGGTCCGTGCGGGCATGGCCTCTACCGGGCCTGGCCTACTCCGACGGTATGGCTGGCCATACCCGGAAGACTAGGCTCCGGTGTCCTGCGGGCCGCGCCCCCGCGGCGGTCTGATGGGGACCATGAACAAGACGGCGGCGCCCGCGGACCTGCGGGCATTCCTGACGGCGGCGGTACGCAGGCAGCGCGTGGTGGGCGCGATCGCTCCGAGTTCCCCGGCGCTGGGCAGGGCGCTCAGCGCGGTGGTCCCCGCGCTGGGCCCGTCGGTGGTCGTGGAGCTGGGGGCCGGCACCGGTCCGATCAGCGAGGCCATCCGGGCGAGGCTGGCCCCGGGGTCCCGCCAGCTGGCCGTGGAGATCGACCCCGGCATGGCCGCGCACCTGCGCCGGACGAAACCCTGGATGGAGACGATCGAGGGCGACGCCGCCGACCTCGGCGCGCTCCTGACCGATGCCGGGGTCGATCGGGTGGACGCGGTCGTCAGCACGCTGCCCTGGTCGTTGTTCCCCGGCGAGCAGCAGGAGCGGATCCTGGCGGGCGTCGGCCGGGCGCTCGCGCCGTCCGGGGCGTTCACGACCGTCACCTACCTGTCGGCCCTGCCGCTCGCCGGGGCCAGGGCCCTGCGCCTGCGGTTGCGGTCGGCCTTCGACGAGGTGCTGACCACCGGGCCCATCTGGCGCAACCTGCCCCCCGGAGTGGCGTACGTGTGCCGCAGACCGACGGTCCCCGTTCTCCCGCCTTCCGGGGGGTTCCCCGGGACCCGGTCCCGCTCGCGCCGTTCGTGACCGACCCACCCGGCCTGCTCGGTGTCGGCGAACCAGGAGCCGTGGAAACCGGTGGGCACCCGGCGCGGCAATGGCCCGGACGGGCAGGGAGACCGCAGCCCGCCGGGACACGCTTCCGCAGGGACGGTCCGGACCGTCAGGCCAGGACCCGGCCGACCATCCGTGCGTACATCCGACCCGGGCTCGGCACCGACGACGGGTGCAGGAAGCCAGGGAGCATCGGCAGGTCCACCGCGAAGGGCTGCAGCCGCTCGTAGAGGACGTCGGCGCCCGCGGGACGGTTGTCGGGGTCCTTCTCCAGCAGGTCGGCGACGAGGCGGTTCAGCTCGGCGGGAACCCCCGGGACCTCGGGCGGGCGCTCCTTCACCTGGCGCTCGAACACGGCGTACTCGGTGGGACCGGTGAACAGCTGGCGGCCTGTCAGCATCTCGTGGAGCACGCATCCGAGGGCGTAGAGGTCGCTGCGGGGGCCGGACAGGCCGCGCTGGATCTGCTCGGGTGCCATGTACGACGGGGTGCCGAGAATCTGGCCGACCCGGGTGAACTGCGTCGAGTCGGCCTCGCGGAGCACCGCCAGGCCGAAGTCGAGGACCTTGACGCTCCCGTCGGGGCAGAGCATCAGGTTGGTCGGCTTCAGGTCGCGATGGCAGACGGACAGCGCGTGGGCCGCGGTCAGCACCGCGCAGGCCTGGGCGGCGATCGCCGCGGCCCAGGGCACGGGGAGCGGGCCGTGCTCGCTGACCACGTCGGCCACGGTGACGCCCTCGATGAACTGCATCACCTGGAACAGTCGCTGGTCGAAGGTGCCGAAGTCGTACAGGACCGGTGCGCCGGGGTGCTCCAGCCTGGCCAGGATGCGGGCCTCGCGCAGGAAACGCCGCTTCAGCTCCTCGTCGGGGCCGGTGAGGAACCTCAGGAACTTGACGGCCACCCTGCGGTCGAGATGCCTGTCATGGCCGCCGTAGACGGCCCCCATGCCCCCCTGGCCGAGAGGGAGGTCGTCGAGCACGTATCGGTCGCCGATGACCATCGACCCTCCCCTGGACGTGCGGGCATCACGCCCCTTGGTCGCACGGCCGGAGATGGCCGTCGACCAGTCCGTCAAAGCCTAGCCGGATCAGCGTTTCCCCCAGCGCCCTCGTCGCGCGCAGTCTGTCCTCCAGTTCGAACAGCTCGCGGAAGGCCGTGCCGTACATCCGCTGGTCGGACAGTGGCAGCATGGGCACCCTCGCCCGTCGCACGTCGAGGCGGCTGGAACTGGGATGGACCCTGGCCGCGTCGGCCGAGCGCAGGAAACCGGCCAGGAACCCGGAGTCGAGCCGCTGCGGGTCGACCCGGTACAGCGTGAGCTGCGGGCCGAGCGCCGCTCCGCTCTGGGTGATCACCCTGACCGCGCCGAGCACCGTGGTCACCACGTCGCCGGGCCTGATCATGATCAGTGCCGGGTCGAGGGTGGTACGGCCGGAGGGTGAGGCGCCCGCCGCGGTGTCGTCGGCGGTCAGCACCGGGAGAGGGCCCTCGTCCGCCGACATCCTCGGCGGCGCCTGCAGGATCGTGATCAGCCCCGCCTTGGCCAGCTCGCCGACCGTGGTGGTCGGCAGGTCCTGCCGCTCGGCGAGCAGCTCCAGGGCGGGAGTGGCCTCCGACAGCGTGGCCGAGGTCTCCATGAACCTGGCCAGGGCCTCGGTGAAGTCGCGCGGGAAGTCGAGGCCGCTGTGCTGCGGGCGGTGCCTGGCCGGGGCGAGGTCGACCTCGTCGTCGAGCAGGTCGATGATGCGCACCGTGCGGCTCTCGCCGGACAGCTCGGCCTCGGGGTTCTCCAGGTACGCGCGCCAGGCGGGCTCCACGACCGACAGGTCCTCGCCGGCGTCCACCACCAGCAGCTGGGACGGCGGGCGCCCGCCGTCGGGCCTGCGGAGTATCCACAGGTCGGGGCCGCCGGGCGCCAGCGTCACCACGGCCCGCAGCGCTCCCGCCCGGAGCAGGTTGCCGCGGATCCGCTTGCCCGGACGCCGGCTGGCGGCGGCGGTGGGCATCAGGATCGCCACCAGGCCGCCCGGCCGCACGCGGGCGAGGCAGTGCTGTACCCAGGCGAGCTCGGACTCACCGCGCGGCGGCAGGCCGTACTCCCAGCGCGGATCGCCGGCGAGCTCCTCGTGACCCCAGACCCGCTCGTTGAACGGCGGGTCGCAGACCACGGCGTCGGCCACGTCACCGGCCAGGCCGTCCTCGCGGAGCGAGTCACCGGCGACGATCCGCGCCTCGGTCCCGCGCAGCAGCACCCGAACCGCGCTGAGCAGCGCGTTCGTCTCGTTGACCTCCTGCCCCATCAGGACGGTCTTCCCGCCGGTCGAAGCGCTTCCCCGCCGGGCCGTCAAGGTGTTCGCGCCCAGCAGCAGTGTTCCGACACCGCATGCCGGGTCCAGGACGACGTCCCCCTCCCGCACCACCAGCCGGACCATGAGCTCGGCCACATCGTCCCTGGTGACCGAGAGCTGGCGGGAGTGCGCCTCGACGTAGCGCTCGCACAGGAACTCGAAGACCTCCAGCGGGTCGCGTTCGGTGGCCAGCTCGGCGACCAGCCGGATGAGGGCCAGATCGTCCAGGCGAAGATCGGCGGAGCCGGGGAGATCGGTCGTCACCTCGGCCATGCGGGTGAGAGACTTCGTTCCATGATCACGCCAGGCGGTGGGCTCGCGGCGCAGGAACAGCAGGAACGCGCCGACCTTGGCCACCAGTTCGCCCAGCCTGAGGTCGTCGACCGAGGTGCGCATCCGCTGCCAGACCAGGTCGCCGAGCGAGACCTCGAAGGATTTGCCGTTCGCGCGCAGCCACACGGCGATCTCCGGCAGCGAGAACAGCGGGCTGGAGGTGGTGCCGCCCACCGGCTGGGGAAAGTCCTCGTGGCGGCGGCGCCAGTTGCTCACCGCTGCCCTGCCGACCCCGGCAAGCCGGGCGATGTCGCCCGCGTTCACGGTGATCTCCTGGCGCTCCTCCATGTTGGGCCACAGTAGTTGACTGTGCCGCAACGGTCTACAACGTCTTTGCTTGTGAAGTGCTTCAACCAATGATTTACTGCCTTCATGGCACTGAACCAACCACTGGCACTGCGCTACGCGGCCCGCTCCGACGTGGGGGTCCGCCGTGAGGCGAACGAGGATTCGGGCTACGCGAGCGCGCGCCTGCTCGCCATAGCGGACGGCATGGGTGGTCATGCGGGTGGAGAGGTCGCCAGCTCACTTGCCGTCACCGCCATGGCGGCGCTGGACGACACCCTTCCCACCGGCGGTGTCGACCTGCTCGCCGCGCTCAAGGACGCCGCCAGGGACGTCAACCACACACTGCGCGACATGAGCGAGCAGGATCCCACGCTTCGCGGCATGGGCACCACCCTGACCGCGATGCTCTGGGACGGCGCCACCTTCGCCCTGGCCCATGTCGGAGACTCCCGGGCCTACATGCTGCGCGACGGCGCCCTCTACCAGATCACCCATGACCACACCCTGGTCCAGTCGCTGGTGGACGAGGGGCGGATCACCCCTGAGCAGGCCGCCGAGCACCCGCGCCGGTCAATGGTGCTGCGGGTCCTTGAGGGCACCGGCGACGGTGAGCTGGACCTGTCACTGCGCGAGGCCTACCCGGAGGACCGCTACCTGCTCTGCTCCGACGGCCTGACCGCCGTGGTCGGTCCCGAGACCCTGTTCAACACGCTGACCGAGATCTCCGACCCCGACGAGGCGGCCCGCTGGCTCATCGACCTCGCCAACCGGGGGGGCGGCCCCGACAACATCACCTGCATCGTGGCCGACTTCGGGGTGCCCGCCGGCTCCGCCCCGGTGGAACCGACCATCGTGGGCGCCGCGGTCGAGAGGAAACTCTCCCTGTAGGGACCCCGCTGCCTCCCCGAACGTCGGGGAAGCATCGGCGTGCTCGGGTGGCGTCCACGGCCTTGGTGGGGATCTCCAGGTGTTCTTACCAGGTTCTGCCGGTGATGCGTTCGTACGCCTCGATGTAGCGCGCCCGGGTGACCTCCACGACCTCGGCGGGGACCTCCGGAGCGGGTTCCTTCTTGTCCCAGCCCGTGCTGGTCGCCCAGTCACGCACGTACTGCTTGTCGAAGGAGAACTGCGCGTGGCCGGGCTCCCACCGGTCGGCGGGCCAGAAGCGGGAGGAGTCGGAGGTCAGCACCTCGTCGCCGAGCACGAGCGTGCCCTCGGAGTCCCAGCCCAGCTCGATCTTGGTGTCGGCGATGATGACGCCCCGCTCCGCGGCGAGTTCGGAGCCTCGCAGGTAGATCTCCAGCGTGATCCGCCGGAACTCCTCGGCGACCTCGGCCCCTTCCAGGGCGACCACCTCGTCGAAGGAGATGGGCTCGTCGTGCTGCCCGAGCGGTGCCTTGGTGGACGGGGTGAAGATCGGCTCGGGGAGCTTGGAGCCGTCCAGCAGGCCGGGCGGCAGCGGCACGCCCGAGACCGACCCGTGCGCCTGGTACTCCTTCAGCCCGCCGCCGGTCAGGTAGCCGCGCGCGACGCACTCGACCTTCGCCATCTCCAGCTTCCTGCACCGCACCGCACGGCCCGCGAACTCGGCGGGTACGTCGGTCGCCGAGATCACGTGGTTGGGCACGATGTCGGCGAGTTGCTCGAACCACCAGAGCGAGAGCTGCGTGAGGATCCTCCCCTTGTCGGGGATGGGCGTGGGCAGGATCACGTCGTACACCGACACCCGGTCGGACGCCACGAGGATGATGTCCCCGCGGTCCTCGTAGACGTCGCGGACCTTCCCTGAATGAAGAAGCTTCACTGCTGTCCTTGCTCTCGCTCGACCCGGTCGCTGACCGACACCTGCTCACCGTATTCGACGTTCGGCGACGACCCGGCAACCGGGCACCCCTTCCGCGCCCTCCCGGGATGGCCTCGTGATCAGCCTTCCGAGCCGCCCCTTACCCGGTGGTCACGATGCACATCGACCTCATGGTCGGCGGTCCCGACGTCACCGGCGCCGGCGTTCACCACAACGGCGGAACGGTCGAACCGCTCCGCGGCGATGAGTGGCAGGTCTGAGCCACGTCTCGCGCGACGGCCTGGCCGGAGGTGAGAAGGTCCCCTACGGGAGGACGGAGAAGACCTCGCCGTTGCCGGGTACGCCGACTCCGCGCCAGGAGAAGGGGACTCCGTGGGCCACCTCCAGGTCCGGGCCGTCCATCAGCTGGAAGTGCACGTGCGGTTCGGTGGAGTTGCCGGAGTTTCCGCAGTGGCCCAGCAGCTGGCCCGGATGGACCCGGTCACCCTCGCGGACGGCCAGCGAGCCGCGCCGGAGGTGGGCGTACATGGCATACGTGCCACCGCCGAGGTCGAGGACGACGTGGTTGCCGACGACCTGGCTCGGGCCGCCCATCGAGCGGAACATCGCCTCGAAGGCGAGGAAGAGCAGGGCGGGGAACGAGTTGCGGCTGAGGTGGTCGCGGTTGTGGTCGACGGCGCGCACCACGGTGGCGTCGGCGACGGCCAGCAACGGGGCGCCGAAGGCGGGGAAGTCGCGGTTGCGGCGGACGACGGGCCACCAGCCGAAGCGGGGCCTGGGCCGGTCCTCCGGCTCCGCCACGATGTCGACGGCGTACGCCTGGCCGTAGGCGTGGGTGCCGTGGCTGGGGACCTTGTCGGCCGGGCTGTTCAGGGCTGACCAGCGACCGGTGACCGGTGGGTCGATCTCGATGGCCGGTGGGGTGCCGGGTGAGCGGGGCTGCCGGGTCATCGCGAAGAACTGCAGGACGATCGCCAGACCCAGCGGGATCCAGCCCCACAGCCAGGAGAAGTCGAAGTAGAACCCCGCCACGAGTTGCGCGAAGAAGATCACCCAGCAGCAGCGGGAAAGAATCATGGATGTTCTGCGCATGGAGATCCCTCCGGATCGCGTGTCGGGCCGGTTCAGGGCCGGTTCAGGGCCGGGAGGCGGCCAGCACCACCAGCAGCGGGACGACCCGCCCCGGGGGGACCTCGTAGCCGCCCCGGCCGGTGCTGTGCAGCCAGCCTGCGGAGATCAGTTGGCGCAGGTGGTGGTAGACCTGTCCGGTGGTGCCGAGGCCGTCGAGCGCGGTCAGTTCGGCGACGGTGCGGCGACCACCGAGGATCTCGCGGAGCAGGCGCATCCGTACGGAATGCCCCAGTGCCGCGAAGGACTCCGCGGCGTCCGACCAGTTCTCGTCGAGGAGCGCGTCGGTGGGCAGGGCCTGCTGCCATTCGTACAGCTCGTTCGTCGGCAGCCGGACCATCCCGGTGAACAGCACGCCGCCATGGGCGACCTCGTTCTCGGCGAGCTTCGCCTTCAACCCCTCCAGCGCCCAGAAGTCGGCGTCCTGGGGCCGGACGTGGCCCCCACCGGCGCCCGCCCCCTCAAGCGCCGCGAGCCGGCGTTCCAGCTCTGCGACGCGCTCCTCGAGTTCCATTCTTTGATTTTACGTAATTACGTACAATTGTCAAAAGCCGGAGAGATGTGGCAGGTCACGGGCGCCTGCGGGCCCGCAGGATGGCGTCGTGGATGGTGACCTCGTTGCCTTCGGGGTCGGCTGCGGGACGCGGTCTGGTGTCGGTGACGAGGATGTCCCACCGGTCGGGGTCGAGGGAGTGCGCGATCTCCTCGGCGGTGAAGAACATGTCGGGCACATTGAGCCGGGGCATCGTGGTCTCCAGGTCCGAGAAGTGGTGGCCGACGATGAGCAAAGTCCCGCCGGGGGCCACCGAGGCGGCCAGCCGGGCGAACAGTGCCTCACGCTGGGCCCCCGGCAGGTGCATGAAATGGGCGGAGACCAGGTCGAAGTGCCCCGGGGTAGGTGTCCAGGCGGTCAGGTCGGCGTGCACCCAGTCGATCCGCCCGGCCACCTCGGCGCCGAGGGCGCCGGCCTGTTCGGCGCCGCGCCGCAGGGCGGTGGTGGCGAAGTCCACCGCCGTGACCCGCCAGCCGCGTTCGGCCAGCCAGAGGGCGTCGGCCCCCTCGCCGCAACCGACGTCGAGCGCCGTGCCGGAGGGCAGGTCGGTGCTCTCGGCCACGAGCTGGGGATTGGGGCGACCGCTCCAGACCACGGCACGGGAACGGTAGCGCTCCTCCCATGCCTGCTCGTCGAACATGCTCGCGGTGCTCTCGGCCGGGGCGTGGTGGTGGTGGTCGCCGGGCGCCCGCTCGGCGTGGTCGGAGCGGGGCTCGGGCCCGCCGCGGTGGGCGGCGACGGCGTGGCGGGTCTCCTCGGCGATGAGGTCGGCGTTGATGGCCGCGGCGGTGTTCAGCGCCGAGGCGGCGGAGATGATCACCTGGGCGCGCAGGTCCGCGACGTTGCCGGCCACCCACACCCCCGGCACCGAGGTGGCCCCGGTGGGGTCGGCGGGCACGTAGCTGCCGATGACGTGGCTGCCGGCCAGTTGTTCGACCGGCTCCAGCCCGAGGGAGGCGAGCACGCCGGCTCGGGCGGTGAAGCGCGGCGCGACCACCACGGCCTGGCAGGGGACGAGCTCTCCCGAGCGCATCCGGACGCCAGCGAGCCGGTCGCCGGTCGTCTCCAGGGCGGCGACCTCGCCCTCCACGAGCGTGACGCCCCGGGCGGCCAGCTGCTCGTACTCCTCGTCGGTGGGTTTGGGGGCGGTGTGCAGGAACAGGGTCACCCGCGGGCTCCACTGCCGGAACAGCAGGGCCTGGTGCGCGGCCATCGG
>NZ_JBEXUE010000295.1:11388-12617 GCF_040614275.1 Streptosporangium sp. NPDC006013 | reverse complement strand
TGCCCCGGCCTGGCCCAGCGCGACCCCCCTCTGCCCCCAGGCGTGCTCGGGGCCGCGGCTTTCGCCTTGCACGGGCCGTGCGTCCACCGCGTCGGCGATCCGGTCGGCATCACCGGCCAGCTCGTCGCGCACCCCGGCCAGCCGGTCGGCCAGGCCGGCCTCCCGGCGCCGGGCGCGGTAGGCCGCCTGACGACAAGTCGCCGAGCAATACCGGGGGCGCCGTCCGGTTTCTGCGAGACGCATCACCGCAGTTCAGCGGCTACTTCGTTGGAAATTTCTTCATTTGGTTATGACGGCCTGAGTTGGCTCCACCCGGACGGCTTGACCTGGACCCACCTCGACCCCCTGTTTTTCATGGAAAGTCGATGTCGGCCCGAACTGGCCCCACCTGAGGTGGGCCTTCAGCACCACGAGATGACCTTCGCCCTGCGCTTCGGCGCGAGGGCGTCGCCCGCCTCATACGGCGCCAGGTTCCGCGCCCGCTGGGCGGGCGATGCTCTCGCCTGGCAGGGGGCCGGGGACGGCAGTCCCCGGGGCCACAGACCGAACTGTCGTCGGCGTTCTTGATCAGTTGCAGGTGGGGCCAAATCAAGCCGTCGCACCACCTCGGCCAAGATCGCTCAAGTGGGTCCAGGTCAAGCCGTCAAAAGGGGCCAACTGAAACCGTCCTAGCCATTCATTGCTACTGAGGCCCCAGAAGGCGACGCAGAGACCTCCAAGTCGATCTCAAGCGTGATCTTCTACACCTACGGGTGTGAATACGACCTCGCCACGGCAGCGCCGCTCACTATCTCGCCGGACCCTGCTCCTGGGCGGACTCGGCGCCCTGGCCGCCGTCGGCGTGCCGACCATGGTCGCCTGCACCCCCGACCCCACACCGAGCACCCCCGCCCCCACACCGAGCGCCACCCTCACAGGCCACACCGACTGTGTCTACGCGGTGGCCTTCAGCCCGGACGGCGAAACCCTCGCCACCGGCAGCCACGACAACAGCGTGAAGTTGTGGGACGTGGCCGGCCGCAACACCATCGCCACCCTCACCGGCCACACCAGCGCGGTCACCTCGGTGGCCTTCAGCCCGGACGGCGAACTTCTCGCCACCGGCAGCTGCGACAAGAGCGTGAAGTTGTGGGACGTGGCCGGCCGCAAGACCGTCGCCACCCTCACCGGCCACACCGGCTGGGTTGAGTCGGTGGCCTTCAGCCCGGACGGCGAAACCCTCGCCACCG
>NZ_JBEXUE010000295.1:0-11288 GCF_040614275.1 Streptosporangium sp. NPDC006013 | reverse complement strand
CGTGGCCGGCCGCAAGACCGTCGCCACCCTCACCGGCCACACCGGCTGGGTTGAGTCGGTGGCCTTCAGCCCGGACGGCGAAACCCTCGCCACCGGCAGCGGCGACAACACGGTGCGGTTGTGGGACGTGGCCGGCCACAACACCATCGCCACCCTCACCGGCCACACCGACGAGGTCTATGAGGTGGCGTTCAGCCCGGACGGCACAACCCTCGCCACCGCCAGCTGCGACAACAGCGTGAAGTTGTGGCCGACCCGCTGACCCAGTAGATCATCACCGCTTCAGCCCTACCGCCGAAATCCTTCCGATCCTCCCCAAAGATCGATCGGGGAGCTCGCGCGCCCGTGCGTAGACCCCTCGCGAAACTCTGAAAACTCTTCGCCTCCAGACCGGTTACCTCACGGCGGTGGCCACCGCCGAGACCGCCCGCGACTTGGGCGGGGAGCACGGCCCAGAGGACGCGCCGCGCGTCCCCTGCGCGCGGGGGCAACCTCGGTCAGTCGAAGACCTCGGTGACGGCGACCTTGATCCGGTGGGCGTTGCTGTCGACGACGAGGTACCAGTAGGCGTCATAGGGCACCTCCAGGACGACGGGGCTGACGTCGTAGAAGCCGCCGTGATACTGGTACGCGTCCCCGTCGAGGTATGCCTGGTAGTCGTCGACGTCCATGAGGCACACCCGGGCGGCCGACCCACGCAGCTCCACCTCGAAGCAGGCGCCGCCCGCGCACGATCCGATGTCCCAGTACAGATGGTCCACAGAACATTAGTAGCCGGTCACCCAATGGGCGGGAAGCCATTGTCCGCGCGCGGACGATCGGCCCTGGCCGCGCTCCGAGGTTCGGCTACGGCTGCACCGGCAGGAAATGCCGGTCGAAGATCTCGGCCCATTCGGGCAGGATGACAAACCCCCCGCCGGAGGCGCGGCGGGTGGCCTGGAGCTCGGCCAGCTCTGCCAGCGCGGCGACGAACGGAGTGCCACGCTGTTCGGCGGGCAGCTCCCCCAGCGCCTTCTGCAGGCGGGCGTAGCCGGCGGGGAAGGCCACGGCCGCCCACTCCTCCTCCTGGCGCGCCTTCTCGGCTCCGGCCTGCATCCGCTGCTGCCATTCCAGGTGGGTAGCGCAGTCGGGAGCGTGCCAGATCTTGGTGAGGGTTTCGCCGCCTCCCATGATGGTCAGGCTGTTGTCGGAACCGGGGCCGGCCTGGCAGGTAGGGCACTGCTGAGTTTGCGTCGTGGGCTGTCGCTGATCGGCCAAGAAGCTCACCTCGTATGTCACCGGGACAGGAAAGGCCATTGTGCGCCGATCTCTCCCGGCGCTAACCGGAGGTAGTTGATTGTGCCCGTATCGTCGCGAAGTGACGATGCCTAATGACTCTGTACGACCCCGAGTTTCCCGACTCGGGAGCTCATCCCGCTGACGTCTCGACTTGAACTGGAGCTTGGACTTCTCATCGCAGGCCGTACGCGGTGAGGGTGAGCGACCGGCGGGTGGTCGTCGACGGGGGCCGAGTGAACGCCTGTGTTGATACCGGACCGCGAGTCCTCTGCTAAGACTGTGCGCCTCGGTCCCTGTCGACCACCACCCGCCAGTTCGTGCGATTCGGCACGATCGTGACGTGAGCCAGCCGCAGGAGACACCGCTTTGTCTACCCGGACCTTTCGAGCCCTTGCGCAGAGCGCGGACCTGCGGCCGGCTGGGGCCACGAACCGCTGATCGGATGTCGAGCCGCCGAGCTCTCTCATTAGGGCGTGGCGTGCCCCTGCATGGCTCACCTGGGCCAACGACCGACCAAGGAGGCGCCGGTGACGGTGACATGCGGAATCGACTGGAGCGAGAAACACCACGACATCGCCCTGGTTGACGAAGGCGGCAAGCTGCTGGCCAAACGACGCATCAGCGACGACGCCGAAGGCTGGCGGGTCCTGGTCGAGTTGCTGGCCGAACACGGCGACCGCCCGGAGGATCTGATCCCCGTCGCGATCGAAACCGGCCGTGGCCTGCTGGTGTCGTGCCTGCGCGCCACCGACCGCAAGGTGTACGCGATCAACCCACTGGCCGTGGCCCGCTACCGCGAACGCCACACCGTCGCCCGCTCCAAGTCCGACCACGCCGACGCCATGACCTTGGCCAACATCTTGCGCGTCGACGCCGACCACCACCGGCCCCTGCCGGATGACTCCGAGCTGGCCCAGGCGATCGCCGTACTGGCCCGCGCCCAGCAGGACGCGGTCTGGAACCGTCAGCAGCTGGCCAACCAGCTGCGCTCGCTGCTGCGCGAGTACTTCCCCGCGGCACTGAAGGCCTTCCACGTCAAGAACATCGGCCTGACCTCCCGCGAGGCCCGTGCCGTCCTGCAGGCGGCGCCCACTCCGGCCGCGGCCGCCAAACTCACCTTCCGCCGACTGCACGCCCTGCTACGCGGCTCAGGGCGCCAGCGCAACATCGAGACCTGGATCAACCGGCTGCAGGCGCTGTTCGGCGAAGAGCAGCTGCGCCGGCTCCCGCTCGTCGAAGAAGCCCTCGGCCGCCAGGCCCAGGCCCTGCTGTTGCAACTGGACGCTGCCTGCCGCGCCGCCGACCAGCTCGCCGAGGCCACCGGCGAGGCCTTCGGCCGGCACCCGGACGCGGCCATCATCACCAGCTTCCCCGGTCTGGCCGACCTGACCGGCGCCCGCGTGCTTGCCGAACTCGGCGACGACCAAACCCGCTTCGCCGACGCCCGCGCGCTCAAGGCCTATGCCGGTTCGGCGCCGATCACCCGCGCCTCGGGCAAGAGCCTGGTCGTCCACCACCGCAAGGTCAAAAACCAGCGCCTGGCCGCCGTCGGCTACGTGTGGTCCTTCGCCTCCCTACGGGCACCAGGCCCCAGAGCCCACTACGACTACCGGCGCGCCGAGGGCGACCGGCACTCCAGCGCGTTGCGCAACACCTTCAACCGGATGCTCGGATGCCTGTTCCACTGCCTGCAAAACCGCAAGGCCTACAACGAGCTCGCCGCCTTCCCCCATCGTCGATCGATGCAACTCAGCCAAGCATCCTGAGCATCGGCCAACCGCTTGGCCAGCGGTATCGGGACGAAGCGGCACGCGAACTCAAGGCCGGCGTCCTCGCCATCGCCACGAACATGGTGCTGCCATGCATCAGCGCCATCTGGGTGGGCCGTGAGCTGGAAGAACGTTGTCTGCCGCAGCTGCCCGTCATCGGCACGCGGCCTGTTGTCCACCGCGATGGGCCCGATGATGGAGACTTCGGTCAAGCCGGTCTCTTCTGCGACTTCTCGCAGAACAGCCTGTTCCAGGCTTTCATCCGGCCCGACCCCTCCTGCCGGCACCTGAGTACCGGCGTCGGGCGAACCGACGTGATCGAAGACAAGAAGTTCCGGGGTGGATCGGTAGCGGATGACGTAGGCGGCGACGCGGATTCGCGGTCGAGACATCCCTCCATCATTCCAGAAAACGATCTTGACGCTATTCGTCAGAGCCGGGAGCTTGACGCTCTGCGCAGATCGGATGTCTTAGCACTGTCGCTGATTTTCCTGTATGTGTCCTGCTACGCATTGTCATGAAATGACGATGCCTTAGCACTGTCTCGTGTGATGGTTCGTTCTTTCTGATGGATCTTCAGTCTGAACTGTCTGGTCTGTCTCTCTGATTTCGTGGTCGTTGTCTCGTTGGTGTTCGTGTGTCTGTTCGTCGTGTCGTCGTCTTCTCCTTCGTGGTGTTGGTCTTCTGTGATCGGCGTTCGTATCACTCCCCGGACACGGCCCTGGCGACGTCGCCGGACGTGGCTCCTCGCCCTCCTGGCCCTCCTCGCCGACGCCGGCGACGGAGGAGCCGGTCCGCCCTCGGATCGGTAACTCCGGTTTATCTACCAACTTGCTCCGCGGATCGCGGCGGGTTCAGCGCCGGTGAAGGTTTCGAGGGGTTCGCCGAACCGGCGCCGCCGCGCGGCCGGTAAGTCCGACTTGTGTTCTAACTTGCCCCGCGCCGCGGCGCCCTCGAACGACTCGATCCTTTCCAGGGGCCAAGTCCGTAAGGCGGTCTTATCTACTAACTTGCGCCGCGGACTGCGGTGGGTTCAGCGCCCCTGAACCTCTGCTCTCCTCTCCTCGCCCGATCCCCGTCTCGCCCCCACGGCGTGCCGGGCCGGCGCGCGGCCGACTGGACCGGCGGCAAGCGTCGGCCACACTCCGGGCCGGGGGCGAGACGGGGCCCGCCGAGCTGTTCGCGCGCCCGCGCATAGGGGTGTCGCGAAAGTCGCGAAATCGGCGTCGCCCGAGGACCGCCACGCCCTACGGTGGGCGGCCATGACCTTCCCTCCGCTGTCGTCCGATCAGCCCGCCTCCGCCCAGCAGCTCGGCACCGCCCTGGCCGCCCTGGGCCTGTACGGCGGGACCAACACCGCCGCCGAACACGCGGCCGAAGCCGCCCGACTCGGCGGGCCGGACCCCTACCGGATGCGGCTCGCCAACGCCCTACTCGGCGCGGTCCAGGTCGAGGCGATGCTCGCCGAGACCAGCGCCGCCGACGCCGAGGGCCTGGCCGCCGCGCACCACGAGCAGCTGGTGACCGCGGGCGTGGCCGACGACGCGGAAAAGCTCGTGGGCTTCCTGCGCTGGCAGGCACTGCGGGTGTCCGGCCCGCTACGGCTGATCGCCCAGGACCCGGCCACCGGGCCGATCCCGCTGGCCGCCGCGCACGCCGCCGAGGGCCTCCAGCGGCTGCTGGGCGTGGCCGGCGCCGGGCAGGTGCCCGACGTGGAGACGGTCAAAGAGCACGTCGCCGAGATCGAGGCGGCCCGCGAATGCCTGGTCACCGCGATCGGCAACGTCGACATCCTGCTGCAGATGCTCTCCGGGCTGTCCGCGCTGTTCGGTGAGGACTGATCCAGCGGTGCGTCTACTTTCTAGAATTGAGCTTCTCGTCACCTAACGGCGTCGGCCCGAGTGGTCACTTTCTCGGATACCGGTCAGGAATCCGCAGGACTCTCGCCGTTCTTGTGCGCCTCCCGGCGCTGCTTGCGAGCCTCACGCATCGCCGCCTTCTTCGCCGGTTCGATGTAGAGCGTCTGTGTCATCTCCACGATCAGCTCGGCGACGTTGGCGACTTCCTCCGGGGAGTAGGTCAGCCCGTCGTGCACGCTGTCGTTGCCCAGCATGCGCGCCTCGTGCAGATCAACGATCAGGTCGTCATCAAGCTGCCCCCGGAGCCCTTCGATCTTGTCGTACAGCTTGTAACTGGTGGCGCCGCGTTCCTTGCACAGTTCCTCCACAGCCGCCCGATACATCGCGGCCGCGCCTCGATACGCGGCCGCTCCCTCACACCTCGAGCCTTCCTGGAACCGGTCGCGGATCGGCTCAGGTACCCCTGACGGGAGCTCCCTGATGGTGCGCGCAGGCCAGATCTGCATGATCTCTTTGACCTGTCTGGAGGCCGAGGAGCTGGAAGCCGACCCGCAGGTGATCAGCTCGATGGTCACCTGGTCACCTGGTCGCAGTAGTCGCAGCTCCACGTCTTCTCGAAGACGCCCCCTTTGGGGTCGTTCAGGCTGTCGTCGTACTTCGGCGCGATTCTACGGACGTTGCGGCTCGTCTGGGTGGTGCCGTAGCCGCAGTGAGCACAGATCATTTTCCGCGTTGCTTGGTCTAAGCGCATGTACTGACGGGGGTCCATGACGCCATAGGACGCGAGCAGGAGGGTGTTCATACCCGGTAAGTAGATCGCACGAAGCGGTCGCCCCAGCATCGATTTTCGTCACCCCGTTTAGGTAACGGGAAGGCAGGTTCCCGGAACCTAGATCATCCCGGCCGCCCTGCGCGCCCGCGCGTAGACCTCCTGCCGAAACTGCCGAAACGTGCTGACCGTGACGCGGCGCCCCGCTTCCGCCCCGGGCCGTCGTGGTCAGCTTTTCGGTGACTTTGCGGAGGGTCGGGGTCCCGCCGGGGTGCGTGCAGGGTGTGCAGGGTTGTTTCAACTTCCTCGCGCGGGTTTCGTCGCGCACCGCGGCGCAGGCCTTCGCGCGACGAATCCCGGACGCGCCGAGCGCTGCTCAGTCAGCCAGGCAGGCGTACCAGGTCGACTCGCCGTAGATCGAGCGGCTCCAGGCGTCGCGGTCCCAGCCGGTCACCGCCCGGCCGGTCAACGTGGTGACGACGGCGGCCGCAGCTTCCTGGGCTGCGGCCTGGTCGCGGGCTGCGATGCCTTCGCCGAACAGGCCGAACTGCGGGACGTGCAGGTCGCCGTCGGGGCCGTACAGGTGCCAGCGGCCATCGACGCGCGCCAGGCACACATCGGTCTCGCTCCACTGCCGCCCGATGGGGACGTCTTCCTCAGCGGGGACGTCCTCGCGGACGTCCGGGACGTCGTGACCGTCTACGGGGACGTCTTGCCGGACGTCTGGGACGTCCTGGTCGTGCTGCTGGATCCGACCGGCCAGGCGTGCGGCCTGGCGGTAGTCGGCCCGCTGGTAAGAATCGCGGCACACGGCCCAAACGAGCGGGTCGCCGCGCCCCGATGCCCGGGCCTGCGGGAGCGGGCCCGAGCGCCGCCAGGCCTACCGGCCGCCCCCGGCCGCGGCGTCGACCGCGGGCCCGGGTTGAGCCGCTGGTCCGGGCGGGTCAGCGCATGCTGTCGGTCATCACTTGTTCGAGGTGATCCGGATCGGCGTTGGTGAAATTGAGGATCTCGTTGTACAGGGCGCTCCAGTCGAGGGACCACTTGGGGGGTTCCCCGCCGCGGAATTTCCCGTCCGGCTCGTCGTCCGAGTTCTCGTTGCTGTACAGGTCCGCCCAATAACTCTGGACGAACTCGTCGTCATCCCAGCCCCACACGCTGCGCTTCTCCCAGCCCTCCAGCAGGAACTTCCACTGCGTCGAACGGCCCAAAGTCGTCTCTCCTCGCCTGTCATGTTTTCGCCATGGTCATGGTTGTGCGGTTGGTTTCCACCGGACCTGCAAAAACTTTCCCAAGATCCCGCTTTACAACTCCTTACTACTACAGCGAATGCTGGATCGGCTGCACCGGTGTGAAATCATGGCCCTCCGCTCGGCATCCGTGCGACCAGACGCAAAGTAGCTGTGAGTGACCTGGAGTTCCTGGGCGGCTTGACATAAAAGCACTTAGCGAGCAACGCGACCTGCGAAAACGCCCGAACCAGCCTTATCGCGCCGCAGGGTGCCTGACTCATCCCCGAACGCCCGGACCGAAACCCGCCCTCTGCGGGTGACACCGTCGCGCACCGTGACCTGCGGCGACGCCGCTCGTTTGGGCCGTGTGCCGCGATTCTTACCAGCGGGCCGAATACCCAAGGCCAATGGAAAACAGCGCCCGCTCGGCATCCCCGTGGTCATGGACCGGTGCCACCAGGCACGGGTCAAGAACGCGCTGGAGCCCGAGTGGGAGGCTCGGTTCGAACCTCGCTCTTATGGATTTCGACCGGGTCGCGGCTGCGCCGACGCGATCGGCTCCCTGTTCAACACCCTCAGAGGATCAAAAGCCAAGAGGGTGTGGATCCTGGACGCCGATCTGACGGCCGCGTTCGACAGAATCGATCATTCCCGGCTTCTCGCTGCTCTGGGCACCTTCCCCGCCAGAGAACTGGTCGCGGAGTGGCTGAAGGCCGGAGTGGTCGAGAACGGGGTGTTCACGCCGACCGATGAGGGCTCGCCCCAAGGCGGTGTGATCAGTCCGCTGCTGATGAACGTGGCTCTCCATGGATTGGAGGAGGCCGCAGGAGTTCGCTATCGCACGACCGGTGTTGATGCCGGGAAGGCGGTGGCGGGCACCCCGATCTTGGTGAGGTATGCCGATGATCTCGCGGTCTGCTGCTACTCCGAGCGGCAGGCCGAGCAGGTCAAGGCGCGGCTTGCTGAGTGGCTGATGCCGAGGGGGTTGGTCTTCAACGGGGACAAGACGCGAGTTGTCCACCGCGAAGACGGCTTCGATTTTCTCGGGTTCAACGTCCGCTACTACCCGCGAAACGGCAGGCTGTTGATCAAACCAAGCTCGGGCGCGGTCAGGCGAATCCGGAGAAGGCTCGCCGAGGAGATGCGTAGCCTGCGCGGCTCGAATGCGATGGCGGTCATCGCCAGGTTCAACCCGATCATTCGGGGATGGGCCGCTTACTACCGGGGGGCGGTGTCCAGCCGGGTCTTCTCCTCGCTGGACAACCACATGTGGTGGCTCACTTATCGGTGGGCCATGCGCATGCACCCCAACAAGCCGAAGAAGTGGATCGCCTCACGCTACTTCGGCAGGCACCACCGGTTCAGGAATGCCCGATGGGTATTCGGTGACCTCACTTCGGTCAATGACCGGGGCGACGTCCCTCACCTGATCAAGTTCTCCTGGACCGGTATCGTCCGGCACCAGCTCGTCACTGGCAGGGCGTCTCCTGACGATCCTGACCTGACCGAGTACTGGGCCAAACGGCGACGGAAGGTCAAACCCCCGCTGGACAGCTACAACCAGGGCCTGCTCGCCAAGCAGGACGGCCGGTGCCCGCTCTGCGGAGAACCCATCCTCACCGCCGACCAGCCGCCGCAATCCCCGCACGAATGGGAACGATGGTGGCTCAGCGTCGTGCGGCGGGCGATAGCGGCCAGCTATCTCACCCACGAACGACATGGCATGCCGGACGGGAAGCGCACACGCCTCGCGCACACCTCCTGCAACCGCAGCCTCCAAGCACGCAACCGCAGGAGACCGGTAACAACGTCATCAAGCCCGTGACGCCCTCGTGGCTTGCTTGAGCCGCGGTGCGGGGAAAACCCGCTCGCCCGGTTCTGAGGGGGCCCCGGCGCAGCAATGCGCCGGGGCTACCCGACAACGGGTGTTTCCCCTGGTGAGGGGTGACCTGGGATGTCGAGAGCGCTCCAGGGCACATGTACCGGATAAGGGACTGTTATCCGGTACACGGCCGTCACCAAAGTGTCGGCGACCGGGGGCGACTTCGGCGGCGACTGAGCCGCACAGCTAACAGTCCGGTTGCGCGCCGTCACCGCGTGCCGCGAAGGGGCCGCCGCTGCGTGGCCTTATCGCGCACTCCCGCGACCAGCCGGGCCAGCGCACTGACCCCGGGCAGCAGCACCCGCCGCTCGCGCAGCCACCCCACAGCGGCGTCGAACAACGCCTTGGGCCCGCCCTCGGTCGTCCACGCACGCGCATCCACCCAAGAGCGAAGCTCGGCCTCCGCCGCGGCGAAGTTAAGGCGGCCGCGCGGGCAGCGGCCGGGGTCGCGCTGCTGGCCCGTGTCGACACGGTGTGATGGTGCCGGGGTCTGCTTCCCACGTCGGAACGATCGTCTGACCAGCTCGTTGGGCACTGCAGGTGGGCGACCTTCACCACCTCATGCACCTGGTGCTCAACCGATGTGACGTCGTCCCTGGCGTCGGCCGGCGGAGCCGTGACCCACATCACACCGGGACATGTCACGTTCCCGGCAGCTCGTCTCGTCCGTGTAGTGCGCCAACCGGCCTATCACTCTCACGGAAAAGGGGACCATCGTGTTCGCCGCCTACCTCGTGATCACCCTCCTCGCCTCGGCCGTCGTCGGCCTGGCCGCCATCGCCAACTTCATCGGCCATGAATACCCCAAGAAGCAGGCGGACCAGCTTCGCGTGCCCCGTTCCTGGATGCTCCCGCTGGGCGTGATGCTGGCGGCGGGCTCGCTGGGACTGCTGGCCGGGTTCGCCGTTCCGGTGCTGGGCCTGCTCGCCGCCGCCGGCCTCGTGTTGTACTTCCTCGGCGCGTTCTGCGTTCACCTGCGGGCCCGTGACCACCACTTCGGCGCCTGGTCCGTGTTCTTCACGCTGGCGGCGGCCGCCCTGGCCGTGAACGTGGCCTACTACTGAGTTCCGGCCCAAACCGAGATCAGTTCGTCCGCGATGCCTCAGCCCGCAACCTTCTGACCTGCGGCGGAGGCTTATCGTTTAATTTCGACCGGATGGTCCCAAGAATCCGTCCTGGCGTCGTGGTCACGGAGCATGCGCAGGACGGTCGCCGGCGATGGGTGCCGTCCTTTCCGCTTGCCCGTGGTGGTGACGAGCCGGGCGGCGATGTCGCGCAGGCTGAGGTTCTGTCCGTGCAGGTGCAGGGCCATCGACAGCATGGCCTCGTCGTCGACGGCCGCGCCGCCGATGCTCTTGCCGCGCTGCCCCGCGGCGGCAGCGCGGCCTCAGCTCCGAGGGCGCTTACAGAGCGGTCATCTTAAGGCTGACCACGTACGAGTACGCCGTCTGCTCGGTCCCGGTGAGGGTCCTCGTGATGGTCCTGGTGGCGCCCGTGGCGAGCCCGGCGCACGTGCTGCCGGGGGCGGTCACCGTGCCGAGCCGGTCGCCCTGTCCCCAGATCGGGCCGTCGGCCTCGCGCAGGTCGAAGTCCACGTCCTGGGTGTTCAGGATGATCGAGGTCGGGTCTTCGAAGTCGCCGGGATTCCCGTCGTCACCGGCGTTCATGCCGAAGTAGTTGGCGTTGATCCTGGGGAACAGGTTCCCATCGACCAGGAACCGGAGCTCGTCCCGGCCGTCCCGGTCGGCCACGTTGCCGGCGTCGATGTCGTACAGTTCCACGCGGCACGAGCCGGCCATGGCGGCCGCCGGGGTCGCGGCCAACGCCATCGGCGCCACCAGACCTCCGGTCAGGGCGAGTGCGGCGATCACCTTACGAGAATGCATGCTGCTCCTCCTGGAGACGCTGACGTTTCGCGACCGTCGCGAAACGCGGCATCAGAGTCGCGGACGCAGCGTGAGCACATCGTTAGATCGCAGGTCAATGGCATAGAGCACACGATCTCCGTGCCTTCTGACACAGTCGGGCGGCAGGCACACGCCTACTGTCTTCGTATGGGAGACTCCTTCAGCCTGCTGCTGCTCGGCACGCCCGAGCTAGCTGTCGGGGGAAGGCCGGTGCGGATCCGTTCCGCTAAGACCTGGGCACTCCTCTGCTACCTCGCCACCACGCCGGGGGCACGCTCGCGGGCCGAGCTCGCGGGGCTGCTGTGGGGCGAGCGTCCCGACGCCAACGCCAGGGGCAGCCTGCGGCTGGCGCTGTCGGAGCTGCGCAAGGACGTGGGCGGCTGGCTCGACATCACCCGCGACCATGTCGGCTTCCGCGCCGCCGACGACTGCTTCGTGGACTACCGGCAGCTCACCCGGGACCCGACGGTGGCGGGGGCGCTCCGGTTGTGGCGCGGGGAGTTCCTCGACGGTCTCTCCTTCGGGGACGCGCCCGCGTTCGCCGGGTGGCTGGAGTGCGAGCGGCAGCGGGCCCGGCTGGTGCTGCGCGAGC
>NZ_JBEXUE010000294.1:0-12639 GCF_040614275.1 Streptosporangium sp. NPDC006013 | reverse complement strand
GCCAGGTCAACAGCCTTTTCGGACCTCACTTAACCGCACGTGTCCGCCAACGGGAATGTGCGAAGAGAATTGATGGTGGGATCGACTCACGCGACGGCAACCTCATGAAACCCCCTCTCGGGGAGGCGACTCGCCACTGCCCACTGCCCGCTGCCCGCTGTTCGCCCGCAGCCGGACGGCGTGACGCGTCAGGTGAGGTCTCTGGCGGTGAGGGCGGCTTCCAGAAGGCGGGCTTGGGCGGGGATCGTGAAGTCCAGGCCGGTCAGAGCGGTGATCCTGCGTAGCCGGTAGTCGAGGGTGTTGCGGTGGATGTGCAGGTCCTGAGCGGTGCGGCTTCGGTTGTGGCCGCGGTTGACGAAGGCGCGCAGGGTCTCGACCAGGTGGGGGTGATCGTCCAGCGTGTCGAGCTTGGCGGCGAGCCGGGCGAGACCGCTGCCGGGCCGGGCCAGCTGATATTCGAGCAGGACGTCGTCGAATCGGTAGAGGCCGGCCGGTCGGCCGAGGCGCTGGACGATCTCCATCACCCCGCGCACCTCTTCGGCGGCCCCGGGAATGAGGTCCGGCTCCGCGGCCCGGGCCGTGACCGCCACGACGGGCTGGCCGGTGGCCTCGGCGATCCTGGCGACCAGGGCCGGCAGGTCGAGCGTCGCCGGCAACAGCGCGAAGCCCCCGGTGTGGTCCAGCATGGTGAGCACGGGCGTTCCCGTGTGGGCGTCAAGGGCCGACTGGGTGAGCCTGACGGTGCGGCGGTCGGCCGGCGGGTCCTCGGCGAACCGGATCTCCATGACCTCGTAGGCGGGCGCGACCGTGACCCGCGCCGCCTCCGCCAGGGCCTCGTGCGGCTGCCCGGTCAGCAATGCCGTGATCAGCGCCCGCCGTACTTTCCCGTCGTCGCTGCGCATGTCGTCCTGTGCCTGTACGTGAGCGATGGCGACCGCGGGCATGGCCGAGCCCAAGCAGCCGAGCAGGCTCAGGCCCGCCTCGGCCAGCTCCGCACGGTCGGCGGTCTCCGCCAGGGCCCGCCACCAGACTTCGGCGCCGACGAGGTACGCGGTGAGCGCCGCCTCCAGCGGGACGCCCTCCTCGGCGCGCCGCGCGGACCATTCGATGAGCTCGGTCAGGTCGCCGGGGCCGAGGGCGCGGCCCTCCCGCAGCGCCCGTAGTAACAGCCTGAGGACAGCCGCGACCGACCGGCTGACCTCCTCGTCGAGGAGGTCCTTGGGCAACTGCCGGTAGAAGGGCACCTCGGATTCACACCGTGCGACCACCGCCGCGGTGAGCTCCCTGACACGTGGAGCCATGCGGGCGTGAAGGGCGAGCATCCACGGATCGTCACATTGCACAAACCGCGACGTCAATCATTGCCGCGAGTGCGGAGAGACGGCGGGCGTTCCCCCATTCAGGATGTGCAATCAAACGAGAAGTGAATCCGGCGTAACACGGGATTCACTTCTCGGCGTCCCCCTGTCAGGAGAACCCCCCATGCTCCGAAGGCTGTTCGTCCCCCTGATCGCACTCGTCCTCGCCCTCACCGCCGCCCCGCACGCGGCCGGCGCCGACACCGGCTTCCCCTCCGTCGACAGGAAGTGGAGCGCCGCGGGCCCCTACGCCACGGCCGTGGACGTGGGGCTGGTGACCACTCTGTACTACCCGCGAGACATCGCGCAGAGCCCTCGACGTCATCCAGTGATCATTTGGGGCAACGGTACGTTCGCCTTCCCCGTGGTCTACCGTGACCTGCTGCTCCACTGGGCCAGCCACGGCTTCATCGTGGCGGCGGCGAACACACCGCAGTCCAACCTGGGCATCTCGATGCGGGCGGGCATCGACCTGCTGGCTCAACGGAACGCCGACCCCGGCAGCGTCTTCTACGGCCACGTCGACCTGGACCGCATCGGCGCGTCCGGCCATTCACAGGGCGGTGCGGCCGCCATCGTCGTCGGCGCGGATCCCCGGGTGGACACCATCATCCCGATCCAGCCCGGACCGCTGGCCGACGTCGACACGGTGCACGGCCCGATGTTCATCCTGGCCGGGCAGTACGACATCGTCGTGTGGCCGGCTCTCGTCAAGGCCTTCTACAACGACGCCGACCACATCCCGGCGATCTACGGCGAGGTCAGGGGGGCCGACCATTTCACCGTGGTGGGCGCCCCCGGTCCCTTCGCCGGCCCGACGACGGCGTGGTTCCGCTTCCAGCTCATGGGCGACGAGGAGGCGCGCGGCGAGTTCTTCGGCGCCGGATGTCGCATCTGCGCCGACACCCGGACCTGGTCCGACGTCCGCCGCAACCAGCCGGCGCTGCGGGTACCGGGCCCGGCGCTCTGACCCGGCCCCCGCGGCCTCGCCCTGTTCAGCGCCAGAGGCGTAGTTCGTCGTCACGCGGCGCGCGGACGAGGTCAGGGCCCGGATGATCGAACAACATCACCGGACGGGTCCCGTCCCAGACGGGCCAGCCTGGATCGCCGGAGACGGCGAAGGCGATCCAGGCTCGGTGCACGGCGTCGGCCAGTTCCTGGGGGGCTGCGGGTCCCGCCAGGGCCAGCTGTGCCGAGGTGCGCAGCGTGTCGAAGACGAACCCGATCTCCAGCGCGTGGCAGGCGCCGAGCCCGTCCACCGGCGAGCGCCAGCCGAACTCGTACATGTAGGTGTTGCCGCCTTCTGCGCGTGCGTCGGCCAGCCGGTTCAGCGGCACGCGGAGCAACAGGTCGGTGGCGAGAGCACCGAGGATCTCACCGGGCCGGGCGTCTGGCCGGTTCGCCCGGTAGAGCCTGGCCAGCGATCCTTTGATCTTGAACTTGGCCATGGCGAGCCGCAGGGTGAGACCGCCGACGCGGTCGACCACCCCCGTGGGTACGAACCACAGCCGGTACTCCTCGGTGTTGGCGCCCAGCAGCAGGTCGACGTCGCGTGCGACGCCCGCCTTCAGCGCGTCCATCGGGTGCGCGGGGACGACGTCGCCGTCCAGGACGATCTCGAACCCCGCGCCGCCGCTGATCGGGTTCCCCTTGGCCGTCGCCTCGGCCTGCGCGGTGAGCAGCCGTTCGCGGTCCACGGCCGCGAAGGCGGCGGCGGTCGGAGCGATGCCGAGACCTCTGGCGATGACCCGGGTGATCCTGGCCCCGGCCTCGGACGGCACGGCATGTGGCGGGCCGCTCTGCAGTACGGCACGGCGGAACAGGCCGGCCGAACGGGGGCTGGTCAGCAACGCCCCGATGCTGATCGCTCCCGCGGACTCGCCGAACACGGTGACGTTGCCCGGGTCGCCGCCGAAGGCCGCGATGTTGTCTCGCACCCAGCGAAGTGCGGCGAGTTGATCCAGCAAGCCGCGGTTGGCGGGGGCGTCGGGGAAGACCGCGAAGCCCTCGACGCCGAGCCGGTAGTTGATGGAAACCAGCACGATTCCGTCGCGGGCGAAGGCACGGCCGTCGTAGACCGGCACGCTGGAGGAGCCGTTGCGCAGTGACCCACCGTGGATCCACACCATGACGGGCAGGCCGTCGGCTCCTTCGGGGGTCCAGACGTTGAGGTTGAGGCAGCCGTCGCCGGGGATGTCCGGATCGGGGATCAAACGGTCGAGGGGCCGGCGATAGGGCCGTTTCGGCGCGGTGGGGCCGAACTCCAGCGCGTCCCGGATGCCCTCCCATGGTTCGGGCTCGACCGGAGCCCTGAAGCGGTGGGGCCCGAAGGGCGGAGCGGCGTACGGAATGCCGAGAAAAACCGCCACACCGTCATCGAGCCTGCCTCGTACCTTCCCCTGCTCGGTGGCCACTATCGCTTCCATCGGTTCCCTCCCGGTCGGTTCCACCGATCCTAACCTTCCCTAACGATCGATCGATCGTGTCATATGCTCCCCGGCTTCGCCCCAGGGCACAATGGGGCGAGGAAGAACGATCGATCGGCAGGAAACATGACCATACCCACAGAGCAGCGGCGGATCGCGGCCGACGAGGTTCGGCTGCCACCCGGTGTGTTGCCGGAGGGCACCAAAGGCCGGATCCTGCGGGAGGCGCTACGCCTGTTCGCCGAGCGGGGCTTTCACGGCGCCTCGATCAGAGACCTGGCCGAGGCGTGTGGCATCCGCTCGGCCACTCTTTACGCGCATTACCCGGCGAAGGAGCACGTCCTGGCCGAGCTGATCCGCATCGGCCACGAAGACCACCACGGGAGGCTGCTGCGGGCAGGCGGCACCGACCCGGTCTCACGGCTGCGAGCCGTGGTACGAGAGCATGTGCTGGCTCACGCCGAATATCCGCTGCTCGCCACGGTGGCCAACAACGAACTGCACGCCCTCTCACCCGAGATGGCCGCCCCCGTGCTGTCGATCCGCGCCGGTGGCAGGCGGTTGCTCATCGACATTCTCAACGAGGGCCTGGCTCAGGGCCTCTTCGACATGCCCGACACCTTCCTCGCGATGACCGCCATCAGCGGCATGGGCATGCGGGTGGCCGGCTGGTACGGCACGGGCGTGCCCTACACACCGGAAGAGGTCGCCGACGCCTACGCCGACCTCGCCCTGCGCATCGCCGGCGCGACCATCCCACGCTGACCCGCGGACAAGCCCCGCCGGTCCGGGCGCCGATCGGGGGAGCGGCGCCCGGACTGTCCGGTCCTACGCCGGGATGAGCAGGGTGGTCAGCAGGTCGTCCAGGCTGACCAGTCCGGCCAGGGAGCCGTTCGCGGTCCGGACGAGCGCCAGCTGGCTGTGCGCGGCACGTAGTTCGGCGACCGCCTGGGAGATCGAGGTCTCCGCTGAGAGCTCGGGCAGCCGGTAGGCGATGTCTCGAGCGCGGATCCGGGTGCCGCGCCTGCGGGCCAGGTAGGCGTCCCGGACGTGGACCACCCCTGCCGGGCGGTCACCGTCCCACACCACCAGGCGGGTACGGCGCGTCCGGGCCGAGGTGCCGACGATCTCCTGAGCCGAGGCGTCGGCCGGCACTCCGGCGATGTCGCTCACCGGGATGGTGAGCGAGGCGATCGACGCGTTCGGGGCGTGCAGGGCCTGGGTGAGCACCACGTGGTCGTCGGTCTCGATGAGCCCCAGGCGGCGCGACTCCTCCACCAGGTGCTGCAACTGCTCGGGTGTGCGAGGGGTGGATATCTCGTCGCGGGGCTGCACCCGGAACATGCGCAACAGCAGGTTGCTGACACCGTTGAGCGCGGTCAGGATCGGCCGGACGGCCACGGTGAAGCCGCGAAAGGGCAACGCCAGGGCCGTCGCGGAACTCTCGGGGTGGGCGATGGCCCATGACTTGGGGGCCATCTCACCGATCACCATGTGCAGGAACGTCACGATGGCCAGCGCGATCACGAAGGCGACCGCGTGCGCGGCGGCCTCGGGCAGGCCGAAGGTGGCGAAGAGCGGTGTCAGGCTGCCGGCGATCAGCGGCTCGGACACCACGCCCAGACCGAGAGAGCACAGGGTGATGCCGAGCTGGGCGCCGGCGAGCATCAGCGACAGCTCCCGGATGCTCTTCACGGCCACGGCGGCGGCTCGGCTACCGTGCGCGGCCGCCTTCTCCAGGCGGTGTCGTTTGGCCGCGACGAGGGCGAACTCGGAGGCGACGAAGAAGCCGTTGCCGATCAGAAGGAGTACGGTCAGCAGAATGCCGGTGGGCAGGTTCACTTCTCCTCCTCGCCTTCCTGGCTCGCCTCGGTGTTCCGGAAGGGGCGCAGGCGGACCCGCTCGGGTACGTGCCGGTCGAGGGTCAGCACCTCGATCTCCGCATGCGTGGGCGCCTGGTCGGCCATGGAGGGGACCAGGTCGACGGTGACCACGTCACCGACCGCGGCGAAGCGGGCCAGGCGCTGCAGGATGAGCCCGCTGACGGTGTCGTAGTCGTCCTCGTCGGGCAGTTCCAGCCCGGTGGCCAGGGAGACCTCGTCGATGCGCAGGCTCGCGTCGATTTCCCAGCCGTCGCCGGTGGCGACCACGGTGGGGATGTCGAGGTCGTTCTCATCGGCGATCTCCCCGACGAGTTCCTCGGCGACGTCCTCCCAGGTGACCAGCCCGGCCAGGCCGCCGTGCTCGTCGAGGACGCAGGCGACCTCCTCGTCGCGTGCGTGCATCTGGGCGACCAGGTCGGGCAGCGAGACGGAGAAGGGCACCATCAGGACTTCGCGGGCGATGTCGGCTACCGGGGTGTCCGCGGCTTTGTCGGCCGGGATCGCCACCAGCTCGCGCAGGCCCACGATGCCGATCACGTCGTCCAGGCGGTCGCCGAGCACCGGGTAATGGGTGTGCCCGTGGCGGGAGATCAACTCGTCCAGCTCGGGGATCAGAGCCGAACCGGCGATGCCGACGACGTCGGCGTGCGGGACCATGACCTCCCCGGCGGTGTGCTCGGAGAAGGCCAGTGCCCGCTCCAACAGGTCGGCCTGGTCGCCGGGCAGGTGCCCGTAGGCCTCGGACTCACCGATGATGTGCCCGAGTTCCTCCAGCGTCGCGCCGTGGTGCAGCTCCTCGACCGGCTCGATGCCGACCGCGCGCAGCAGCCTGTTGGCCGCTGAGTCGAACAGCCGGATGATCGGCCCGGCGATCGTCAAGTAGGCCAGGGTGGAGGAAGCCAGCGCGCGGGCCAGCGGTTCGGGCCTGGCCAGCGCGAGGTTTTTGGGGGCGAGCTCGCCCAGCACCATCTGGATCACGGTGGCGACGATGAAACCGAGCACCAGGGCGATGCCGCCGGTCGCGCCCTCGGGGACGCCGAGTGCGCCCAGGCCCGGGGCGATCAGCTCGGCCAGCGCGGGTTTGGCAATGAAGCCGACGACCAGGGCGGTGACGGTGATGCCGAGCTGGGCGCCCGACAACATGAACGACAGCCGCTCCATGACCTTGATCGCGCGGGCGGCCTTCTTGTCGCCTGCGGAGGCCTGCTGGGACAGAGCCAGGCGATCGGCGGTGACGTAGGCGAACTCCTGGGCGACGAAGTAGCCGGTGGCCAGGGTCAGCAGCAGAACGGCCAGCAGGCCGAGGGCGATGCTCACCTCGATTGCCTGCCTCGTGATCGACGATCTCTGATGTGGTTTCTGCTATGGCCGGAGTCCGACGACACGGACACCACCACCTTGCCCTTTCATCCGGCCCTCGTGGCCGGCTCATGTCCTCCCGGGTCATCGACGCGGGAGGATCTCCGTATCCGCAACGCTAGCCGATCTTCTGGAGCCGGCTCGCTCCGGGGTTCTTCACCAAGGTCAACGCGCCGCAAATCGGCAGGGTTCCCCCTATGGCGTATGTCATACATTCAGATCTTTTCAGGGGTGACCTGTGCGGGCTTACGATGATCGGCATTTGACCCCTTCCCCCCTCCGGGAGCTGACCTCTTGCCAGGGCGAGAACGTATTCGTTCCTTCCTTGAAACCCGGCTCTTCCAGCGGGTTGTCATAGCCGTCATCGTGATCAACGCGATCACGATCGGCTGTGAGACCTCCTCCTATCTGACGGACCGGATCGGCGGGTTCCTGCACGCCGTCGACCGGATCGCCCTGGCGATCTTCACCGTCGAACTCGCCGCCCGCCTCTACGCCTACCGGGGCGCGTTCTTCAAGGACCCGTGGAACTGGTTCGACGCGACCATCGTGACCATCGCGCTGATCCCGGCGTCCGGCCCGACCTCCGTGCTGCGGGCCCTGCGAATCATGCGGGCGCTGCGCCTGGTCTCGGTGGTTCCCAGCATGAGCAAGGTCGTCGGTGCGCTGTTCGCGGCCATGCCCGGGATGGCCGCGATCGTCGGGCTGCTCCTCCTGGTCATGTACGTCTCGGCGGTCCTCGCGACCCAGCTGTTCGGCGGAATCGCCCCCGAGCACTTCGACGAGCTGCCGACGTCGCTGTTCACCCTGTTCCAGGTCATGACCGGCGAGGCCTGGCCGGACATCGCCCAGACGGTCATGGCGGAGAAGCCCTGGGCGTGGGTCTTCTTCGTCGGCTACATCCTGATGTCCTCCTACGTGGTGCTCAACCTGTTCATCGCCGTCGTGGTCAACGCGATGGACGACCAGAACACCTCCGCCGAGGAACAGCGGACCGAGGACCAGCTCACCGCCATCCTGAACGAGCTCGCCCGCCTGCACGCCAGGATCGACGCGATACAGGGTGCACCCCGAGCGGCTCAGCCCGTCAAGACGCCGCGCAAGAACGCCGCCCGCCGCTCCCGGTGACCGGCCTGTGGCAGACCGGCCTGCCCATGGACTCCGCCTGCGTCGCGGCGGATCGGCGAGGGTGGGCCGGCCCTCGTCGCCGACCCTGGCGAGGGTACCGGTCGGCACCGACGCCTCCGGCCGCCGCATACCGCGACCGGGCGTCGGAGATCAACGGCCGGCTGCCCCGGCGCGGGTACGGCTGTCGCCACCGGGGTGATCGCGGCACAATGAAGTCATCGTAGGCACTCCCAGAGAAAAGTGACCGTGATGGATTTCCGCGACGATGTGGATCTCGACGCCTCCCAGGTGGAAGACCGGGGCGGTGGCGGTCTGTCCGGTGGCGGAATCGCGGTCGGCGGGGGCCTGATCGGCATCATCGCGCTGGCCGCAGCCGTATTCCTGGGGGTCAACCCGGCCGAGCTGCTGAACGGCGGCGGCTCACGACCCGCTGACCCGGGCCCGGCCTCGAACCTGGGAGCCCAGTGCAAGAAGGGGAGCGACGCCGACCAGTCGGACAAGTGCCGGGTGGTGGGTGTGGTCAACAGCGTCCAGCGGTACTGGCAGGACGCCTTCACCGAGCGCGGCAAGGAGCCCTACCGCACCGCGAGAACCATCCTGTTCAGCGGGGCCGTGACCACAGGGTGTGGCCGCGCCGGCTCGGCCGTCGGCCCCTTCTACTGCCCGGCCGACCGCCGGATCTACATCGATCTCGGCTTCTTCGAGGAGCTGCAGAGCCGCTTCGGCGCCAAGGGCGGTCCGTTCGCCCAGGCGTACGTGATCGCTCACGAGTACGGACATCATGTGCAGAACCTGATCGGGACCACCAGGCGGGTCGGCAACGACAGGAAAGGGGCCGACAGCGCCTCGGTCCGGCTGGAGTTGCAGGCCGATTGCTATGCCGGGGTGTGGGCGAAGAACGCCATCGACACCGGGTTCTACGAACGGCCGTTCACCGACGCCGACATCCAGGAAGCCCTGGACGCGGCCGCGGCGGTCGGCGACGACCGGATCCAGGAGCGCGCCCAGGGCAGGGTGGATCCGGAAGGATGGACGCACGGCAGCTCGCGACAGCGAGTCAAGTGGTTCACCACCGGATACCGAACCGGTGCCCCCGCGCGCTGCGACACCTTCTCCGGCAGCCTCTGATACAGGCGACCGCGGTTCCACGGCCTGGTCGCCCGTGGCCTGAGCGGTGCACGTCCAGAGGTGATCCATCGGCTCTGTGTCACGCGCGCTTTCCAGCTGACCGGGTCACTGCCGGGCAGTGACGATGTCATGAAAAAGTTCTTCGAGGTCGTGGTGGCACGCCGGCTGTCCCGTACGCCGATCGGGCCGGCGACTCTGGGAGCCGGCTGGTTCCTGGGGCGGCGGCGCAGGCAGCGCGCGCAGCGTCAGGGCGAGCCGAACGGGCAGCGGGGGCGCGATTCGCGCAGACGTGCGAGAAGGTGCTGAACTCCGCTCGTTCGGTGGGGCGTCCGCAGTGGCGGCAGATGGGGCGAGCTTGCGCGGTGGTCGTGGTGATCCCGGCTGCGGTCATGCCGCCGGTCGGTCGTCGGCGCGAGACGGCCCGCGCCCGGTCGCGCGCTCGACGGCGATGCGGGTGAGCCAGCCGAGGCCCGCGGTGAAAAGGGGCGGCCACACGATCGGCCCGAACGTGTAACCGACCAGTACCGCGAGTGGAATCCACACCCGGTGCACGGCGTGATAGAGCACTCCGGGAGGGCCGACGCCGGCCAGTCGGGCCAGGTCGGGCAGCACGAAGAACAGGAGCATGGCACCCGTGGTCGGCACCCCGTACTTGACGCTCTCGAAAATCGCGAACGCGGCCAGGAACAACGCGAACGCCCACCAGGCGGCCTTCCGCGCCCATCCCATGACGTCGTGCCGAGAGTCACCCCGCCGCGCGGTCGCGGAAGGAGGCTTCGCCCCGGATTCCCCGTCATGGGGATACTCGGCAGTCACCCGAAAAGCGTAGTGGAGGAGACTGGTCGAACACCCGGACTCCGAGCCCACACCGTCGCCCCGGGAACTCCTGTGATCAAGAGAATGCGCACTGATCCGGTGACGATCGTCGTCGAGGACTATGACCGGGCCATCGCCTTCTTCGTCGGCATCCTGGGCTTCGACTTGGCCGAGGATGTTCCCTCAGAACCGCCAGCGCGTCGCCGTCATGCCGTCCACGCCGTAGCCGAAGGCGCGCATGGGCATGACCTGGTAGAAGCCGTACTCGGGCGAGCCGGGCAGGTCGTCCTCGTGGACCGAGCCGTCGCGTACCGCGAGATCCCACTCGTACTTTGCTCTGAACGCGGCGGCCACCCGCAGGAGCCTGGCCTCGTCCCGCACCAGGGTGGCGACGCCTTCGATCGAGAGGTCGAGGGTTTCGCCGGCGACGGTGACGGCGCAGTGGGGGTTGCGGGCGAGGTTCCTGGCCTTACGGGACGTCGGGCGGGTCGTGAACCAGGGTGTGTCGTCGACGCAGACCAGCAGTACCGGCATGGCGTGCGCGCGGCCGTCGGGCCGTACCGTGGAGAGCCATGCCTTCGGCGCGGTCTCCAGGCACGCCCGCGCCTGGGCCCAGGGTCTCACCGTCGCCTCGTCCGTGCTGAACGGCGTCGCGTCGGCCTCGCTGAACAGGAGTTCGGCGGCGGGTGTCGTTTCGGCTGCCATCATGTGTCCTCATCCTCAAGATCTTGACGCTTCACCAGGTGGCGGTGCTCAAACGTGGTACTCGTCGTGTAGGCGCCACCACTCGTAGGGCCGGGTCTGTGGCCTGCCTTCGGGGGAGTCCTCCCGGATCTCCTGCCTGCCACTCCTGGGCCGAGACGACCTGGGGACGGCTCATGACGCTCTCCCTTCTGTTGGTTCCCTAAAGGAACTTACGGGGAGACGGTAGCAAGAGGTAGTCTCTTAAGGGAACCCTCTCGCCTAGACTGACCTCATGCAGCGAACCCGATTCGGTGACATGGCCTGCTCGATCGCCCGCACGCTGGACGTCGTCGGCGAGCCGTGGTCACCGCTGATCCTGCGGAACGTCTACGTCGGCATCGCCCGCTTCGATCAGATCCAGCAGAGCCTGGACATCTCGCGCAAGGTGCTCACCGAGCGACTCAAGTGGCTGGTCGAGAACGACGTGCTGGAGCGGCGAGAGTATTCGAGCCGTCCGCCGCGCCATGAGTACGCGCTCACCGCCAAAGGCTTGGAGCTCTGCGACCTGCTGCTGGTGATGGTGCGCTGGGGAGACCGGTGGACGGCGGGCGAGGCCGGTCCGCCGGTCCTCTACCGGCATCATGCCTGCGGTGAGATCAGCCACGTCGAACTGCACTGCTCGGTGTGCGACCGGCCCATGCGCGCCGCTGACATCGACGTGCTGCCCGGTCCCGGGGCGGCCTCGGTGTGAACCACCGTGAACTGGCCCGGCTCTGGTCTTCGCCTCACCCGAATGGCCGCCTTCATCGGTGGTGTGGAGGACGGTGAACTCGGTCGGGAGGACTCGCGGGGCAAACGGACGCGGGCCTCCTCGGTCACTGGAGGACCTCAAGTAGATAGCTCAAGGCCGTGGTGCCGCAGGTACGTGAGCATCTTGAGGCGCTCACCCCCCGGACGGCTTCCGATGGCGGCACCCGTACCCGTCCCCATGCGGCTCGGCCCTGGACAGGCCGCAGGAGTTTCACGAACGCGGGCTTCCGAAAGGGGATCTATCCGGGTTCGCGCAACGCCGAGGCTAAGCCCGTGGCCGTTGGGTGTTCCCACAGCAGGCGGGCCGCCACCGGTCTGCGCAGGCCGTCACGTAGGCGGTCCAGCAGTGTCACCGCGAGCCGCGAGTCGCCGCCCGCCTCGAAGAAGGTGTCGTGCGGGCCGACCCGATGGTTGTCCAGCACCCGCCGGAAGGCTTCCAGCACCTCCAGTTCCAACCGGTCACGTGGCTCGTCCGTGCGTCTCCCGGCGCGGGCGGCCGAGGAGGCCAGCCGGCGACGGTCGATCTTGCCCGCGCTCGTCAGCGGTAGCTCGTCCAGCACGTGCACGGTCCCCGGCACCATGTAGCCGGGCAGCCGCCCGGCCGCCCATGCCCTGGCGTCCTTCGCCGTCATCGGCCCGGAAGCGGAGGCGGGCACGGGGACGGGGACGGGGACGGGGACGGACAGGTAGGCCACCAGCTGGTCGTCCTCCAGTGTCACCGCCGCGTCGTCCACACCGGGACAGGCGCGTAGCGTCTGCTCGATCTCGCCGAGCTCGATCCGGTAGCCACGGTGCTTGACCTGGTGGTCCAGTCGGCCGATGAAGTCGAGGCGGCCGTCGGGGCGCTGCCGCACCAGGTCGCCGGTCCGGTAGAGCCGCCCGCCAGGCACCGGAGGCCGGCCCGGTGCGGGGGGAAGCGGCCCGGCGAGGGGCACGAAGCGTTCGGCGGTCTGGCCAGCGCGGATGCGAGCACGGCGACGCTCCCCGCGGCCACCGTCAGCCCGGTGAGGATGACGGCCTTGGCGGCCAGGACGGTGATCCGTCCCG
>NZ_JBEXUE010000293.1:0-12775 GCF_040614275.1 Streptosporangium sp. NPDC006013 | reverse complement strand
GCTGGCCTGCTGAGCCTCGCGGGCGAGGCGGTGGCTGTCGGCCTGCTCGCGGAGCTCGGCGGCCCTCTGGGTGATCATCTGGAGCTGAAGCTCGGGACCCATGGGGGTTCCTTTCTGGTGTGGCGCTTTCCTTACACACTCAAGATTCGTCCTAAGGCCCCCGGTCCCACATCGGGAGGATGTCCTATATCCGGGTCGCTCCACGCCCCACCCCTACCTAGGCCCTACCTAGAGCACGCCGGATGGGGAGACTCCGGATTTCCGGCCGCCTCATCCGCGAACGGTGCCGTGTCGCCGGGCCCCCGTGCGACCCCGTGCGACACGGCGAGCCCGGACCCGGCGGATGTTGACGAAAACCGACGGGAGGGCTGTGCAAGGTCCAGTTTGGAACTAATCACACCAGTGGGCATGCTGGAGAGGTGTCAACTATGACTACCTCGCTCGCGGACGTGGCCACGTCCAACGCCACGCTGCGAACCTTCCTGCACGGCCTGCCCGGTGTCGACCGCGTGGGCGCCGACCAGCGCGCCGCGATGCTCGGCACCCGATCCATCAAGACGACCGCCAAGGCCCAGGCCATCGATCTCGCCATCGGCATGGTGGACCTGACGACCCTGGAGGGAGCCGACACCCCGGGTAAGGTCCGCGCGATGTGCGCCAAGGCCCTCCACCCCGACCCGGCCGACCCCTCGGTACCCAGGGTGGCCGCGGTGTGCGTCTATCCCGACCGGGTCGCCGAAGCCGCGACGGCGCTGAAGGGCACCGGTGTCAAGGTGGCCAGCGTCGCGACCGCCTTCCCCAGCGGACGCTCCTCGCTCGACGTCAAGGTCGCCGACACCGTCTTCGCGGTGGCGGCCGGAGCCGACGAGATCGACATGGTCATCGACAGGGGCGCGTTCCTCGCGGGTGACTACGTCAAGGTCTTCGAGGAGATCGTCGCGATCAAGGCCGCCTGCGGCACCGCTCACCTGAAGGTGATCCTGGAGACCGGAGAGCTGTCCACGTACGACAACGTGCGCCGCGCGTCCTGGCTGGCCATGCTGGCCGGGGGCGACTTCATCAAGACCTCCACCGGAAAGGTGCAGCCCGCCGCGACCCTTCCGGTGACGCTGATCATGCTGGAGGCGGTCCGCGACTTCCTGGCCGTGACCGGCCGGAAGGTCGGGGTGAAGCCCGCGGGCGGCATCCGGACCACCAAGGACGCGATCAAGATGCTCGTCCTGGTCAACGAGACCGTCGGCGAGGGCTGGCTCAGCCCCGACTGGTTCCGGCTCGGCGCCTCCACACTCCTCAACGACCTGCTGATGCAGCGCCAGAAGATGGCCACCGGCAGGTACGCGGGTCCCGACTACTTCACCCTCGACTAAGGCGTTCACATGTTTGAGTACGCACCGGCGCCCGAGTCGCGTGACGTCGTCGACATCAGGCCGTCCTACGGCCTGTTCATCGACGGTGAGTGGGTCGACTCCCAGGGCGGGGATCTTCACAAGACCGTCAACCCGGCGTCCGAGGAGGTCCTGGCGGAGGTCGCCTGGGCGACGGAGGCCGATGTCGATCGGGCGGTCTCGGCCGCCCGCAAGGCGTTCGGCGTCTGGTCGGCGCTGCCCGGCTCGGAAAGGGCCAAGTACCTCTTCAGGATCGCGCGGATCATCCAGGAGCGCTCGCGCGAGCTGGCCGTCCTGGAGTCCCTGGACAACGGCAAGCCCATCCGCGAGTCCCGCGACGTGGACCTGCCCCTGGTGGCGGCCCACTTCTTCTACTACGCAGGCTGGGCGGACAAGCTGGGATACGCCGGGTACGGCCCCGGTCCGCGCCCGCTCGGGGTGGCCGGCCAGGTCATCCCGTGGAACTTCCCGCTGCTCATGCTCGCATGGAAGATCGCCCCTGCCCTGGCCTGCGGTAACACCGTGGTCCTCAAGCCCGCCGAGACCACCCCGCTGACCGCGCTGCTGTTCGCGGAGATCTGCGCGCAGGCCGACCTGCCGCCCGGCGTGGTCAACATCGTGACCGGTGCCGGACAGACCGGCGCCGCCCTGGTCAACCACCCCGACGTCGACAAGGTGGCCTTCACCGGCTCCACCGAGGTCGGCCGCCAGATCGCCAGGTCGGTCGCGGGCTCCGGTAAGAAGGTCACCCTGGAGCTCGGCGGCAAGGCCGCGAACATCGTGTTCGAGGACGCCGCGCTGGACCAGGCGGTCGAGGGCATCGTCAACGGGATCTTCTTCAACCAGGGCCACGTCTGCTGTGCGGGCTCCCGGCTGCTGGTGCAGGAGTCGATCGAGACGGAACTGCTCGACGCGCTGAAGCGGCGGCTCGGCACGCTCAGGCTGGGCGACCCGCTGGACAAGAACACCGACATCGGCGCGATCAACTCCGCGGCCCAGCTCGCCAGGATCCGCGAGCTGTCGGACCTGGGGGAGGCGGAGGGCGCCGAGCGCTGGTCCCCGGCCTGCTCGCTGCCCGACAAGGGGTTCTGGTTCCCGCCGACCATCTTCACCGGTGTCGCCCAGTCACACCGGATCGCCCGCGAGGAGGTCTTCGGCCCCGTGCTGTCCGTGCTGACCTTCCGCACCCCGGCCGAGGCGGTGGAGAAGGCCAACAACACCCCGTTCGGCCTCTCGGCGGGCGTGTGGACGGAGAAGGGTTCGCGCATCCTGTGGATGGCGAGCAGGCTCCGCGCCGGCGTCGTCTGGGCCAACACCTTCAACCGGTTCGACCCCACCTCGCCGTTCGGCGGCTACAAGGAGTCGGGATACGGGCGAGAGGGCGGACGGCACGGGCTGGAGGCGTACCTCGATGTGTGAGCATCAGCGCCTCAGGCGCCGTCGCCGCCGTGCCCAGAGCACCCGGGGGTACGGCTTCGCCCGCGCCGGGCGGCCGGTGCTGCGCGGCTGGTTCGCCCACCGGTGCGGCGTGAGCCGCTGCGGTCAGATCTTCGTGCCGGCCCGGCTGGCGCAGCAGGAGAGCTCGTGGAGAGGGCTGGGAAATGAGTAAGGCGGAGAAGCCGGGCCGGGCGCGGGCGACCAAGCAGGCCCCGGAGCAGGCCCCGGAGCAGGCCCCGGAGCAGACCACTGATCAGGCTTTGGGGCGGGCCACGGACCCCGGGGACGGACGTCGGCCCGCACGGCTCGCCGTGCGCAAGACGTACAAGCTGTACATCGGCGGGGCGTTCCCGCGCTCCGAGAGCGGAAGGTCCTACGCGGTGACCTCCTCCAGCGGCGACTTCCTCGCCAACGCCGCCAAGGCCTCCCGCAAGGACGCCCGCGACGCGGTGACGGCCGCGCGCAAGGCCTTCGGCGGCTGGTCGGGTGCCACCGCGTACAACCGGGGACAGGTCCTCTACCGCGTCGCCGAGATGCTGGAGAGTCGCCGGGCCCAGTTCATCGCCGAGCTGGCCGAGTCCGGGACGAAGAACGCGCGGGAGGTCGTGGACGCGAGCGTCGACCGGCTGGTCTGGTACGCCGGATGGTCGGACAAGATCGCCGCGATCGCCGGGTCCGCCAACCCCGTCGCCGGTCCCTACTTCAACATCTCCTCGCCGGAGCCGACCGGCGTGGTCGCGGTGGTCGCCCCCGACAAGCCGCTGCTCGGGCTCGTCTCGGTGATCGCCCCGGTGATCGTCACGGGCAACACCTGCGTGGTGATCGCGAGCGAGCGCGCCCCGCTGCCCGCGATCACCCTGGCCGAGGTGCTCGCCACCTCGGACCTGCCCGGTGGGGTGGTCAACATCCTCACCGGCTCCGTCGCCGAGATCGCTCCCCATCTGGCCGCGCACATGGACGTCAACGCCCTCGACCTGGCCGGGGTCACCGACAGGGCCGTGGCGGTCGCGTGCGAGGAGGCGGCGGCGGAGAACCTCAAGCGGGTCCTCCGTCCCGCCGAGACCGACTGGTTCGCAGACCCGGGCACCGGGCGGATGACCGCCTTCCTGGAGACCAAGACGGTCTGGCACCCCACCGGCGTCTGACCCGTACGGGGCCGCCCGCGCGGGGTCTCTCCCGCAGGCGGCCCCGGCGCCGCGTCGGCCGGTTGCCCGGCGCGCCGGTAGGCGGCGGCCAGACGGAAAGCCGATCAGGCGGGCAGGGCGTGGCGGGTCCAGGGGCGGGCGGTCTCCAGCTGGCCGGCCAGGGCCAGGAGCTGCGCCTCACCCCCCGGGGCGGCGACGAGCTGGACACCGATCGGCATGCCGCTGGAGTGCCGGCCGTACGGGACGGTCATGGCGGGCCAGCCGGCCATGTTCCAGGCCGCGGTGGCTGGCGCGTACGTCAGGTTGGCGCGGGCGTTCGCCAGGAGCCCGCGCCGGCCCCAGCGCTCGGCGGCCGGTGGCAGGGCGGCGAGCGTCGGCGTGACGAGCACGTCGGCGTTGCCGAACCACTGGTCGGCGCCGTACGCGCGCCAGCGGTCACGGCCCGCCGTGCCGTCCGCCCCGAACCTGGCGAGCAGCCGTCCGGCTCTCGCCAGGGCCCTGGTGCGCCGTTCGAGACGGCGCGGGTCGAGGCCGGCCACGTCGCCCCTGGCGCACCCGAACCAGGTGGCGACAGCGGCCGCACCGACCTCGAAGGGCATCCGCTGGGGGTGCTCCACCACGGTGTGCCCCGCCGCGCCCAGGACCTCCGCCGCCCCGGTCACCGCCCGCTGGAACTCGGCGTCCACCGAGAGCCCGGAGGGCAGCGGCATCGGCGCGACCGCGATCCGCAGCCTCAGCGGTTCCGACAGGGTCAGCCCGCCCGGGTAGTCGTCGATGGCGCTGTCCACGCCGAGTGTCTCGCTCTCGCCGGGCGTCGCCAGTGACATGTCATCCGCCATGACGGCCAGGGCCAGGGCGAGATCGGCCACGGTCGTGGCCAGCGGGCCGTTCTCCGACATCCCGTACCAGTCGTGCTCGGGCGGCGGGACCACCCCGTGACCCGGCTTGATCGAGACCAGGCCGCAGCAGGCGGCCGGGATGCGCAGCGAGCCCAGCCCGTCGCTGCCGTGGGCCAGCGGGACCATGCCCGCCGCCACGGCGGCGGCGCTCCCGCCCGACGACCCGCCGGGGGTGCGCCCGAGGTCCCACGGGTTGCGCGTCACGCCGTACACGCTGTCGGAGAATCCGACCAGGCAGAGCTCCGGCACGTTGGTGATGCCGACGACCACCGCGCCCGCGGCCCTGAGCCTGGCCACCACGGGATGGTCCTCGTCCGCGGGCGTGTCCGGCGTCGCCGCGGAACCGTTGCGGGACGCCTCGCCCCTGATCGGCACATTGTCCTTGATCGCGATCGGCACCCCGGCGAGCGGCAGCCCGGACAGGTCCGCCCGCTCCTGCAGTGCCCGCGCCTCGGCCAGCGCCCGCTCGGCGAGGACCGTGCGGAACGCCCCGACGCGCCCGTCACGCTCGGCGATGGCGTCGAGGTGCTCCTCGACGACCATGGGCGCGGTGACCTTCCCCCGTCGCACGGCCTCCGCGATCTCCACTGCGGAACTTCCCACCCACGACATGAACCGAGTGTGGTCCGGCGAGTCCGTCAGGGGAAGCGTCCCACGTCTCAATCAGATGACTTGTCCGGCTCATCGGTGTTATTCCGCTCGCCCCGCCGGGGCTCGCGACCCGCCGCCTTGAGTGCCAGGCGGAGCGCGTACTCCAGCTGGGCGTTGACACTTCGCAGGTCGTCGGCCGCCCACTTGGCGATCACCTCGTAGACGGCCGGGTCGAGTCTCAGCAGGATCTTCTTGCGCTCAGCCATAGAGGCTGCCGGCGTTGACCACCGGCTGCGTCGCCTTGTCACCGCAGAGGACGACCAGCAGGTTGGAGACCATCTGCGCCTTGCGCTCCTCGTCGAGTTCCACCACCTCATCCTCCCGCAACTTGGTCAGCGCGAGCTGGACCATGCCGACCGCGCCGGCGACGATGTGGGTGCGCGCCGCGACCACCTGGGCGGCCTGCTGCCGGACCAGCATCGCCTGGGCGATCTCCGGAGCGTAGGCGAGGTGGGTGATCCGCGCCTCCAGCACCTCCACCCCGGCGAGCTGGGTGCGGTCGCTCAGCTCGGTGGTGAGCTCGGCGGCCACCTCGGCGCCGTCGCGCAGGCTGGTGCGGCCCTCCTCGTGGGCGTCGTACGGGTGGCTGGTGGCCAGGTGCCTGACGGCGGCCTCGGACTGGATCGCCACGTACTGCTCGTAGTCGTCCACGGAGAACGTCGCCTTGGCGGTGTCGGCGACCTTGTAGACGACGACGGCGGCGATCTCCACGGGGTTGCCGTCGGCGTCGTTCACCTTGAGCTTGGTCGTCTCGAAGTTGCGCACCCGGAGGGTGACGCGCTCCTTGCTGGTGAACGGCAGCACCCACTGGAACCCGGCCTGGTTCACCGTTCCGATGTAGCGGCCGAAGAACTGCACGACCTTCGCCTCGTTCGGGTTGATCACCGTGAACCCGGTGGCCATGATCGCCGCGACGATCCCCCACCCGACCGCCGCGGCGATCAGCTGCGTTTCCCCCGCCGTCCACCCGGCCCAGGCCAGGACGGCCCCGAGCGCCAGGAGCCCGATCAGGACGCCGAATCCGCTGATCCGGAAAGCACGTCGTTCCATGTACGCCACCTTTGCTATCGAAGTGATATCACTACGATAGCTCACAAAAGCCGGCCGCGCGCCGGTCGTCGGGTGAGGTTTCCGGCCTTGCCGCCGGGAGTGCCGGGCACGATCGCCTGGCCGGTATGGAAGGTGAGGTTCCCGGCCCTACCGCAGGGAGTGCCGGGCGTGGCTCCCGGGCCGGTGGGGAAGGTGGGCGGAGCCCGGAGTCAGCGCCGTGTCAGCGCCGTGGATTGGTGCGGCGGGTGGCGGTGGCCGACATGGGGTCGTCCGGCCAGGGATGCCGGGGATAGCGGCCGCGGAGCTCGGCGCGGACCGCGCGGTAGCCCTCGCGCCAGAACGAGGCCAGGTCGGCGGTGACCGCGGCCGGACGGCCCGCGGGGGAGAGCAGGTGGATCACCAGCGGGACTCCCGCGACGCGCGGGGTCTCGGCCCAGCCGAACAGCTCCTGCAGCTTGGCCGCCAGTACCGGCTGCTCGCCCGAGTAGTCGATCCTGATCCGCGACCCGCTCGGCACCTCGACCCGTTCCGGGGCCGTCTCCGCCAGCCGGGCGTTCCACGGGACCAGGCGGTGCAGCGCGGAGACCACGTCGAGGCGCTCCAGGTCGGACCGGCGGCGGGCCCGCGACAGCTCGGGCTCCAGCCAGCGGTCGGCCGCCTCGATCAGCGCGTCGTCGTCCGTCGCGGGCCAGGGGTCGCCGAGCGTGCGCCGGCAGAAGGCCAGGCGTTCGCGCAGGGCCACGGCCTCGGGCGTCCAGCGCAGGATCGACAGGCCCTCGGCGCGCAGACCCTCCAGGACGGCGGGTCGTACGTCGGCGCCGCGGAGCGCGCTGTCGGCCAGCTCGATCGCGCCCAGCCGTTCCACCCGGCGAGCCGACACATCGCCACGCCGCTCTCCCGGCGGTACGCGCCAGGTGATCTCCTCGTCGGAGCCGTACAGGGGAGCCGCGGCGAGCCTGGCGATCTCCTCGTCGATCACCACCGCCTGCCTGATCCTGGCGGACGCCACCCCGGCGGGCCGGTCCGCGACCGCGACGGCCAGCCACTCCGCCGTCCCCAGCCGCGACCCGCGTGGCAACTCGGCGGCCGTTCCCGAGGCCATCAGGTACGACCCGCCCCGCCGCCGCGCCACCCGCTCGGGGTAGGCCAGCGCCACGACGATCCCGGCCACGGCGTCGTCGTCCCAGGCCGTCTCGTCTTTCTTCGCCGTCCTGCCGCCCCGGGGCGTGACGTCGGCGGACAGTGGTCGTCCCTGACGCCGGTCGGGGCCGGGGACGGCGCGAGCCAGGCGCCCGGCCTCCTGACGCCACCGGGCGGAGAAGCCGTCCCCGCCCCGGCGCGCGGCGCGCCAGACCGCCACCAGGTCGTCACCCGCGTCCCGGGGCAGCTGCTCCGACAGCAGCGCCACGACCTCGGCGACCCGGGACCTCGCGTTGATCCCAGGGCTGGTCCCGGGGCCGGTCCCGGGGCCGGTCCCGGGATCGGCCCCGGCATCGATCAGGGCCCGTGCCAGGCGCGGATGGACCCCGGCCCCGGCCATCCGCCGTCCCCGCTCGGTCACCCGGCCCATGGTGAGACCCGGCGTGCCAGGGGAGTCCAGGGCGCCCAGGGCGTGCAGGGTGCGGCGGGCGGCGTCCATCGCGGCGGCCGGGGGCGGGTCGAGCAGGGCCAGGCCGGTGGCGGCGGGGTCGCCCCAGCAGGCGGCCTGGAGGGCGAAGCCGGTCAGGTCGGCGAGCGCGATCTCGGGCCGCGCGTGCTCGGGCAGCCGCTCGTGCTCGGCCCGCGACCAGCAGCGGTAGACCACGCCCGGTGCCTCGCGGCCCGCCCGCCCCGCCCGCTGGGTGGCCGAGGCCCGGGACGCGCGGACCGTGGTGAGCGAGCCGAGGCCGCGGGCGTGGTCGGTACGGGGCTCCCTGGCCAGGCCGGAGTCGACCACCACCCGTACGCCGGGCACGGTCAGGCTCGACTCGGCGACCGAGGTGGCGAGAACCACCCTGCGCCGCTCACCCGGGGAGAGAACCGCGTCCTGGACCCGGGCCGGGGCCTGGCCGTGCACCTGGAGGACGTCGACGCCGGGAAGCATCGCGGCCACCCGGCCGATCTCGCCGACGCCCGGCAGGAAGCAGAGCACGTCCCCCTCGTGCTCGGCCAGCGCACGCCGTACGACGGCTGCGACATGGGCCAGGAACGCCGGGTCCACCCGCATGCCGTGGGGCGGCGCGATCTTCCCTGAGGGCGGGGCCCAGACGGGCGTGACGGGATGCGCGGTGCCGGCCGCGTGCACGATCGGCGCGGGGTCGCCCGAGCCGAGGAGGCGGGCCCAGGGGGCGGCGTCGGCGGTGGCGGAGGTGGCGACGATCCGCAGGTCGGGGCGGAGCGTGGCGCGGACGTCGAGCAGGAAGGCCAGCGCGGTGTCGGCATCCAGGTGGCGCTCGTGGCACTCGTCCAGCAGGACTGTGTCCACGCCTTCGAGGTCGGGGTCGCGCTGGAGCCGCTGGAGGAGGACCCCCGTGGTGACGACCTCGACGACGGTCCTCGCGCCGGCCCTGCGCTCGCCGCGGATGGAGAACCCGACCTCCGCGCCCACCTCCGACTCCAGCAGCCATGCCATCCGCCTGGCCGCCGCCCGTACCGCCATCCGCCTCGGCTCGGCCACGATCACCCGCTTCGCCGCCGGGCCGTCGAGTAGCCCGGCCAGCGCGAGCGGGACGAGCGTGGTCTTGCCGGTGCCCGGGGGCGCGGTGAGCACGGCGACGCCCCGCTCATCCAGCGCCGCGAGCAACTCGGGCAGGGCATGGCGGACGGGCAGGCCGGACCAGTCGGAACGCACCCGTCCAGTGTCCACGAGCCCGTCCCGCCACGAGACGCGCCCCCGGCACGCGCTGTCGCCTTCCGCTGACGAAGTCAGCCGGGCGGGGCATGTCCCGCCGCCGATGTGATCCACAACACGGGGGCGAAGAGGCGCGTGCGGGCGAGCGCACCCCACGGGGCCGGCATGATCTGTCAGCTCGGGTCGTCGAGCCGGGGCTCCTCGTGCGAGACGCCCTTGAGCTCGTGGAAGCCCGGCGTGCTCGCCACCAGCAGCGTCCCGTCCCACAGGCGGCCCGCCCGCTCTCCCGTGGGAATCCGGGAGATCACCGGGCCGAAGAACACCACGCGCTCGCCACCGGTGGCGGGGCCGGCGGCGGCGACCACCGGGGTGCCGACGTGTTCGCCGATCAGGCCGATGCCCTCGGCGTGGGAGGCCCGCACCGCCTCGTCGTAGGCCGTCGACATCCCGGCTCCGGCCAGCTCCGCCGGCAGTCCCGCGGCGGCCAGGGCGGCGTCGAGAGCACCGGCCCAGTCCGTCCCACGTGCGCGCCCGGCGGTCCACATCGCGGTGTACAGCCTGCCGAGCGCCTGCTGCCCGTACTCCTGTCGTACGGCGGCGCAGACGCGTACGGGCACCCACAGGTAGCCCTCGGTGTCGCCCTCCGGATCCTCGTCACGGCCCTCGTTGAGCACCGACAGGCTCATCACGTGCCAGCGCACCTCGACCGGCCGTACCTTCTCCACCTCCACCAGCCATCGTGAGGTGATCCAGGTGTACGGGCAGGAGGGGTCGAACCAGAAGTCCGCGATCGTCTTGTCCATCCTGCCCGTCCTTCCCGGCTCTCCGATCATCATCCCCGGTCGTGCCCGGGCAGCGTGCCACCTTCATCGGATCGCGCGTCACAACCGACCCGCACGCCCTTTCTCGCCCGCCATAAAAAGCGAACCGGGTTTGCTTTTGAACCTGGTTCAGTTTTACTGTGCTCGTATGGCAGGACTGCGAGAGCGGAAGAAGGAGCAGACGCAACGGCGGATCGCCGCGGTGGCGCTGCGGCTGTTCGCCGAGCGCGGCTTCGACGCGGTGACCGTCAACGAGATCGCCGAGGCCGCCGAGGTGGCGAAGGTGACGCTGTTCAAGTACTTCCCGACCAAGGAGTCGCTCGTCCTGCGGGGCGTAGGTCAGGAGGACCTGGCGGGGATCGTCACCGCGCGGCCCGCCGGGCAGTCGCCGCTGGAGGCCCTGCGGGCGCACTACCGCGCGTTCGCCACCGAGCCGGCGACGGTCGTGGACAGGGACGCCCTGATCACCCAGATGCGGGTGATCTTCGCCAGTCCCGCGCTCAGCAGCGGTGCGAACGAGCTGCTCCACGGGCAGCGCCAGGCGCTGGCGCTGGCGCTGGCCGAAGAGCACGACGAGTTGACGGCCGCTCTGATGGCCGCCCAGATCACCGCCTCCGTGCTGACCCTGCAGGAGAGGTTCTTCCGCCTCCTGGTCTCCGGCGCCTCGCCGGAAGAGGCGGGCCACGACCTGTGCGGAGACGTCGAACTCGCCTTCGACCTGCTGGAGTACGGCATCAACCGACAAGGGAGACAGTGACGTGCGCGCGCGAGGAATCAACTACGACACCGGGTTCCTTCCCGGTCGCGACAACAGCCGCAAGGTGTTCGACTCCGACGCCGTCCGGCATGACATGGGCGTCATCGCCGATGAGCTGCACTGCGACGCCGTACGGATCTCCGGTGGCGATCCCGCGCGGCTGAGCGTCGCCGCCGAGCACGCCGCCGCCGCGGGGCTGGAGATCTGGTTCGCCCCCTTCCCCGTCGACCTCCCGCCCGAGGCGATGCTCTCGACCTTCGCCGACTGCGCGGAGCGGGCCGAGGCCGTGCGAGGCGGCGGGGCCGAGGTGGTGTTCGTGACCGGGTGCGAGATCAGCGGGTTCGGCGCCGGGTTCATCCCCGGCGCCACGTACCACGATCGCCTGCAGGCGATAAGCACCGCCGACATGGAGTGGTGGACCTCGCTCGGCCCCGTCCTGGAGCGGCTCAACGGTTTCCTGGCCGAGAGCGCGGACGTTGTCAGGACCCGTTTCGGCGGGCCCGTCACCTACGCGGCGGCCCCGTGGGAGTTCGTCGACTGGGCCCCGTTCGACATCATCGGCGCCGACGCCTACCGGGCCGCCTACAACGCCGACACCTTCCAGGAGGAGCTGCGCGACAAGTTCAAGCACGGCAAACCGGTCGCGGTGACCGAGTTCGGCACCTGCGCCTACCGGGGTGCGGGCGAGCGCGGTGGCATGGCCTGGCAGCCGCCGGAGGGCGCCGTACGGGACGAGGGCGAGCAGGTGCGCTACTTCACCGAACTGCTGGACGTCTTCGAGAAGGAGGGGGTGGACACCGCTCTCTGGTTCACCTTCGCGGGCTTCAGCCACATCGGGGACGGGGACATCGCCTCCTACGGCGTGGTCAGGATGCTCGACGAGAGGCGCTGGGCACCGAAGGAGGTGTTCCACGCGATGGCGGCCAGATACGCCCGCGACCGAGCCGTCCGGCGAGACTCATGAGTCACCGGGGGAGGTCCGGGAGGGGGTGGACGGTCTGAGCCGCCGGCGCCCGGAGAGGCCGGGACTGCGGGCCGATCATGACGCTTTGGCGCCGTCGTGGTCCCTGGGGGTCCTCAGCCTGATAGTGGCAGCGGCGAGTTGGCCGAGTCGAGGTGCTCGACAGTGGTGAAGACGAGGACGTCGTCGCCGGCGTTCTCGATGTCGTGCAGGAGGAACTCTCCATCGCCGAAGGTGAAGTGTCGAGTCTCGCCGGCGTCGTAGGACACCTCGCGGGTAGTGCCGTCAGCGGTGTGCTGGCGGCTGCGGCCTGCGTTGACGGCGGTCCAGAAGTAGTCGAGGACGTGCCGGTGCGCGTGCCACCGCTCCCCGGGTTCGAGGCGGATCTCCCACACGCGGACGCGGCCGTTCTCGCTGAGTAGCCGCGAGCCGACGTGCGGGTCGTAGGCGTGGGTCTCGAACTCCTCGCGAAGCGCGTCGGACCAACCCTCGAAGTCCGTGGCGACGACGGTGCCCGCCAAGGGGGCGTCGGTCAGGAATGCCGGTGTGGTGGTCATTGGGGTTCCTCTCGTACGTCGTGGTCACTGGCCCGGGGCGTAGAGGCCGAATCGCAGGTCAGGATCGCCGGGCACCCAGGTGCAGTCGACCTGCGAGCGGGTGCCCATCTCTTTGACCCGGCGCAGCAGGCGCTGGCCGAGCTCGAGCTGGCCCGGCTCCCATTTCGCCAGAGCGGCGGGGATGGCGCCCACACGCCACCGACGGACGCAGGCACCTTTCTGCCCCAGAGGGGCACGAGCTCCCATCTGCCGGAGTCGTCCGGCTCGGTCGCCCTGATCCGG
>NZ_JBEXUE010000292.1:0-12857 GCF_040614275.1 Streptosporangium sp. NPDC006013 | reverse complement strand
GAGACGAGTTCCACGTCGTACTTCTTCGCCAGCGCGGCGAGGGTGGCCAGCGACTGGTCCCACTGGCGGCGCGTCATGATCCCCCCTTCGTCTCTCGCCGCCGGTAAGCGGATGTGGCCCTCTCCTGCCGTCCGGTCAGGTGTGCCGGGGTGCCGCGACGGCGGGTGTCACGACCAGCGGGCAGACGGCGTGCTGCAGCAGCGAGTGACTGACCGAGCCCAGCAGCAGCCCCGCGAGGTCCCCGCGGCCACGTGACCCCACGACCAGCAGATCGGCCTGTGCCGAGGCGTTCTTCAGCACATCCACCGGATGCCCCTGCTCCACCTGCTCGGTGACCGTGACATCCGGATAGCGCTCGCCCCAGCCGGCCAGCGCCTCGGCCAGCAGTCGCCGCTCACCCTCGGCCGTCTCCTCGGCGGACGCCGGGGCGAACGGCCTCCCACCGACGACGGGCTGGTTCCAGGCGTGCACCGCCCGCAGGTCGGCACCGCGCAGGGACGCCTCGGCGAAGGCGAACTCGATGGCCGACACGCCTGCCACGGAGCCATCGACTCCGACGACCACCTCACCGCCCGGCCGCGCGGGCGTCCTCCGTATGACGGCGACCGGGCAAGGGGCACGCCCGGTCACGCCCAGCGCGACCGACCCCAGCAGCATGCCGGAGAAACCATCCCGGCCGTGACTGCCGACCACCAGGAGGTCGGCGTCCCGCGCGGCCTTGATCAGGACGTCCCTGGGGTCGCCGGGCAGCAGCGACGACTCCACCTTGACCCGGCTGTCCTCCTCGCGGGCCCGGTTCAGCGCGTCCGTCAGCATGGACGTGGCCCCGTCGCGCATCCACCGGCCCACGTCGGCGTACGGAGCGTCCTCGGTCATCTCCAACGGCCAGGCCACCATGACGTGCACGACGCGCAACTCGGTGTCGCGTAGCCCGGCCTCCCGCACGGCCCAGCTCACGGCCTCAAGCGCGGCCTGTGAACCGTCGACTCCCACCAGGATCATGTTGTTCCCCCTTCGAACCTCCGGCCGCCCCCGCGGCAGAAGCCGATGCAGCTCTCCTACCCCCGTGGCCTCCGGTCACCCAGATGAGGCGCGCGGCCCCCGACCGGTGGACCTGGTTGATCTGACGACCGCGACGGGGCAGCGAGCATGGTGGAGAACCTCACGGCTGACCGATCCCAGCAGGACCGAGCCGACGGCGCCGAGGCCGCGAGAACCCACCACGAGCAGGTCCGCCCGCGTCGAGGCGGCCAGCAGTGCCGGCACCGGGCGCGCACGCGTCACCTCCGAGACGACCTCGACCGCGGGAAACCGCTCCCGCCAGCCGGCCAGCCGCTCCTCGGCCACCCGGCGCTGTGCGCACCGGATCTCTTCGCTGTCTCCGCCCGCCTCCGGCGAGAACGCATGAAGCGGCGTCTGCCAGGCGTAGACCACGCGCAACCCGCATCCGCGTAAAGCGGCCTGCTCGAAGGCGAACCCGAGAGCGGGTTCGCACTCGGCGGAACCGTCGACACCCACGACCACCTCGTCGTACGCCTCGGCACAGCCCTGCCTGACGACCACCACCGCGCCGCGTACGTGGCCCGCCATCCGGATGGGAACCGAGCCGAGCGGCGATCCGGCGAAACCGCCCAGGCCGCGGTTGCCGACCACCAGTTCGACCGCCGTTTCCGCCTGCCCGCACAGAACATCGGACGGCGTTCCCTCGATCAGCTCGGTGGTCACCCGGACATCCGGCCTCCGCTCCATCGCCGCCTTGGCCGCTTCGGTGAGCAGGTGCTCGCCGAAGCACGCCAGCCGGCCGGGCCGGTCCGGTGCGGGAAACCCGACAAGATCGTGCGGCCAGTGGTCCATGACGTGCACGATCCGCAGGGACACCCCCCGGCGGACGGCGTCGTCGACCGCCCACTCCAGGGCCGCAGTGGCGGCGGCCGAGCCATCCGTTCCGACAGCGATCGATTCGGTCATCACTTCCCCCGCAGCCCATCGGATCGCGGTACCGGCGCTTTCCCACAGGGGCGATCGTCCCTGGGCAGGGGGACCTTTGTCCCCTCCCGTGCACAATGCCCGACCTTCCGACGAAGGTCCCTGCGCCATAGGGCCTATCAGCCCTAAAACCGCCGTGAACAGTGCCGTACCGTGCAGACGGAAGGGGGTACCCATGACTCTCCCGGCAGTCAGGGCAAGCCACTTCGCCTCCGCTCCCATCACCGGCGTCGGCCTCGTCACCGATCTGGCACAACCACAACTTCACGGGAGAAGACGTGAACCCCTGGCTCCTCATCTATGACGGCTTCGACCCCGCCCAGGAGGGGCTGCGAGAGGCGCTGACGACGCTCGGCAACGGCTACTTCGCCACCCGGGGCGCCGCACCGGAGTCACACGCCGACGGGGTGCACTATCCCGGCACCTACGTCGCCGGCTGCTACGACCGGCTCGTCTCCCAGATCGCGGGACACCCGGTGGAGAACGAGGACCTCGTCAACGTGCCGAACTGGCTGTCCCTGACCTTTCGCGCCGAAGACGGCGACTGGTTCGCTCCCGGCAACGCCGAGATCCTGGCCCACCGCCACACGCTCGACATGCGCCAGGGAACTCTCACCCGATTCCTGCGGATACGCGACTCCCAAGGCCGGATCACCCGAGTGGAACAGCACCGCCTGGTCTCGATGGACGACCCACACCTGGCCGCCCTCACGATGACGATCGTTCCGGAGAACTGGAACGGATCACTGGAGATCCGCTCGGCACTGGACGGGCGCGTCACCAACGCCGGAGTCGCCCGCTACCGCGAGCTGGACGGCCGGCATCTCGTTCCGATCTGCGGGCACGCCGCCCACGGCGTGATCGAACTACTGACCCGCACCGCCACCTCCCGCGTGGAGATCGCACTCGCCGCCCGCACCACACTGGCCGGCGGGCGCTGCCACGCCGGCGTCGAGGAGGGCTGGGTCGGCGACGACCGCACCGTCGAGGTGAAAGCCGGCGACGAGGTCACCGTGGAGAAGATCGTGGCCCTCTACACCTCCCGCGACAGGGCGATCGCCGAGAGCGAGGCCGCCGCGAGAAGCGCCGTCGTACGCGCGGGCTGCTTCTCCACCCTCCTCAAACGGCACGCCCGGGCCTGGGACCGGTTGTGGCAACGGGCGCACATCACCGCCCAGGACACCGAGGTGCAGCAGATCCTCAACCTGTACGTCTTCCACCTGCTGCAGACGGCCTCCCCGCACATCGCGGAACTCGACACCGGCCTACCCGCCCGGGGCCTGCACGGCGAGGCCTACCGGGGCCACGTGTTCTGGGACGACCTGTTCGTCATCCCCTTCCTCGCCCCACGCCTGCCCGAAATCACCCGGGCACTGCTCAGGTACCGGTGGCGCCGCCTGCCCGAGGCACGCTGGGCCGCCCATGCCGCCGGATACGCCGGAGCGATGTTCCCCTGGCAGAGCGGAAGCGACGGCCGGGAGGAGACACCACGCCTGCACTTCAATCCCCGCTCCGGCCGCTGGCTCCCCGACCGCTCACACCTGCAGCGCCACGTCGGCCTGGCCGTCGCCTTCAACGTGTGGCAGCACTACCAGGCGACGAAGGACACCGCCTTCCTGGCCGGTTTCGGCGGCGAGTTGCTGCTGGAGGTGGCCCGCTTCTTCGCCTCACTCGCGACCTGCGAGAAGGGGCGCTACGCGATCCGCGGCGTGATGGGCCCGGACGAGTATCACGACGGCTACCCCGACCGGGCCGAACCCGGACTGGACAACAACGCCTACACCAACGTCATGACCGCCTGGCTGATGCGCCGGGTCCTGGACATGATCGGCCTGGTCGGCCCCGAGGGGGTCGGCCAACAGGAGATCGAACTGTTCACCGCCCTGACCCGGCGAATGCGGGTGGACTTCCACGAAGGGGTGATCAGCCAGTTCGAGGGATACGCGGGCCTGGAGGAGCTGGACTGGGCCGCCTACCGGAAGAAGTACGGAGACATCCGGCGGCTGGACCGCATCCTCGAAGCCGAAGGCGACACGCCGAACCGGTACAAGGCCTCCAAACAGGCCGACGTGCTCATGCTCTTCCATCTGCTCGGCGAGGAAGGGCTCGACGAGATCCTGACCGGCCTTGGCTACGAATGGGACGCCACAATGGCCAAGAACACCGTGGACTACTACCTGGCCCGCACCTGCCACGGCTCGACGCTGAGCGCCGTCGTCCACGCCGGAGTACTGGCCCGCCTGTGCCCCGGCGCCTCACACCCCTTCCTGACGGAGGCGCTGAACAACGACGTGCGAGACCTCCAGACGGGAACCACCTCCGAAGGAATCCACCTGGGAGCGATGGCCGGGGTGGCCTGCCTGTTCGAGGCGAAAACCTGATCACCGGCCCTCGCCGCCAGCTCGGCGCCGAAGACATCGGGACCGCTCACCGCACGACGGCAGGGACCCTCGTCCTTACCACCGGCACTCCGGGAAGGATAATCTCAGGACATGATTCGCGTGTTCCTGGTCGACGATCACGAAGTGGTACGGCGCGGCGTGGCCGCACTGCTGGAATCCGAAGGCGACATCGAGGTGATCGGCGAAGCGGGAACCGCCGAGTCGGCGGTGGCCCGCATTCCAGCACTACAACCGGACGTCGCGGTTCTGGACGTGCGCCTGCCCGACGGCAACGGGGTGGACGTGTGCCGTGAGGTCCGCTCCAAAATGCCGGGACTGGCCTGCCTGATGCTGACCTCCTTCGCCGACGACGAAGCCCTGTTCAACGCCGTGATGGCGGGCGCCTCCGGCTACGTGCTCAAACAGATCCACGGCTCAGACCTGGTCGGCGCGGTACGCACGGTGGCGGGCGGCGAATCGATGCTGGATCCGCAGACGACCTCCGCCATGCTGGCGCGACTACGCGACCAGGCCGTCAAGAAAGACCCCCTGGCCGCCCTGTCGGACCAGGAACGCCACATCCTGGAACTGATCGGCGAAGGCCTGACCAACCGGCAGATCGGCGAGCGGATGTACCTCGCCGAGAAAACAGTCAAGAACTACGTCTCCAACCTGCTGTCCAAACTGAACATGCAACGCCGCACCCAGGCCGCCGCCCTGGTGACACGACTGAAGACCAACCACCCCGAATGAGCGGACCTTCGGCTAGGTGAGGGACGCGCTCCAGATCAGGCGGGTCCCCGCCTCCGGAGAGGACTCAACCGAGAAGGACCCGCCGAGCCGTTCGGCCCGCTCCTTGAGATTACGCAACCCACTGCGCCTGCACCCCCCGGGCACCCCGGCCCCGTCGTCCACCACGGTGAGAACGAGCCGATCGCCTTCGATCTCAACGGTCACCTCGGCCCTGGAGGCCCTGGCATGCCGCACGATGTTGGACAGAGCCTCCCGCAGAGCGGCCAGCAGGTGCTCCGCGACCCGCTCCGGCACGCCACCGTCCAGCGGCCCCTCCATCATCAGGCCCGGCATGAAACCCAGATGGGCCCGCGCGCCCTCGACCAGTTCCACGATCTGCGCGCGCAGACCGCGACCGCCTTCCTGAAGAGGAGCCTGCAGGGCGAAGATCGTCGAGCGGATCTGCCGGATGGTCCTGTCCAACTCGTCGATCGCGTTACGCAACCGCTCAGAGGCCTCAGACCGCTCCACGAACCGCGCGGTGCCCATCAGCGTCATGGCGACGGCGAACAACCGCTGAATCACCACATCATGCAGATCCTTGGCGATCCGGTCACGATCCTCCAGCAGGCTCAGCCGCTCGGCGTCCACCCGCCTCTCCGCCAGCTCCAGGGCAACCGCGGCCTGCCCGGCGAAGGAGTGCAGGGTGCGCAACTCCGCCTGGCTGAACGGGACACACCCCGGATGCTTACCCAGCAGCAGCACACCCCGCACCCCTCCCGCCGCGCCGATCGGCACCGCGGCCACCGTACCCGGCAGGACACGGCCGGTGATCACGGTCAGAATCTCCGCCTCGGCCGAATCGGTGACCATGAGCGGCTCACCGCTGGTGAAGGCCAGACCGGCAAGAGAGTCGGCGACAGACGTCTCCGCATGAACCGCCTGCTCACCACCCGGCCCGTCGGCGACAACCGCTCGCAGGACCTGCCCGCCCTTCTCGGGCAACAGGACCGCGACGAGATCGGCACCGGCCATCTGCCGCGCTCGCCGCGCGATCAACGTGAGCACCTCTCCCGGCTCCGCCCCCGACAGCAGACTGGTGGTGACCTCCGCCGAGGCCTGCAGCCACATCTCCCGCCGCCGGCTCTCCGCATACAGCCGGGCGTTCTCGATCGCGACACCGGCGGCGGTGGCCAGCGCGGTCACGATCGCCTCGTCCTCGTCGTCGAACTCCCCTCCCCCACGCTTCTCCGTGAGGTAAAGATTTCCGAAAACCTCCTCACGCACCCGGATCGGCACCCCCAGAAACGACCCCATCGGCGGATGGCCGGGCGGAAAGCCGTACGACTCCGGATGATCACAGATGCGAGCCAGCCTCAGCGACTGCGGTTGCTTGATCAGCAGACCGATCAGGCCAAGGCCGTGCGGCCAGTGCTCGATGCCCGCGATCTCCTCCTCGCTCAACCCCACCGGGACGAACTGAACGAGTGTGTTCTCCTCGCCGATCAGCCCCAGAGCGCCGTAGGTGGCGTCGACAAGGGAGATCGCGGTCTCCACGATGCGGCGCAGCACGGTCTCCAGATCAAGCTCGCCGCCCACCGAGACGACCGCGTCCAGCAGCGCGTGCACCCGGTCACGGGTGGCGAGCACCGCCTCCAGACGCACCCTCAGCTCCGACAGCAGCTCGTCCAGCCGCATGTGCGGTACCAACGCGCCGGGTTCGAACTCCCCCATACTGCGAAGTCTCGCACCCCGGCACGGGACGTGCGCTCCCCCACCGGGGCACCCCGCTTCAAGATTGAAAAGCGCCGGACCAGCGGAGACACGGTTCCAAGGCGGGTACATAGCCTCCATACGGGCACGGCCCGGCTTCCGTCCCAAGGTGGTGCTCATGGCAGAACCCGTCATCGTCGGCGTCGACGGCTCGGACTCCTCACTCCAAGCCGTGACCTGGGCCGCACGAGAGGCCATCCTGAGGAACGCGCCCCTGCACCTGGTACACGTCACCCTCCGCTGGGCCTACGACGTCCCCCTCGTCCCGCAGCCCGCCCACTGGGGACCCGCGGCGGAGTCCGCCTCCCGGAGGCTGCTGCGCCATGCCTCCGAGCGGGCCCTCGCCGCCGCCCCCACCGTGACGGTCAGCACCGAGATCGCCGATGGTGCCACCGCGGAGGCGATCATCGCCGCGGCCGAGACCGCACAGATGATCGTTGTCGGCAGCCGAGGCCGCGGCGGATTCGCCGGGCTGCTGCTGGGCTCGGTCAGCCGCGCCCTCGCCGATCGATCCCCCTGCCCGGTGGTGGTCGTGGGCCAACCCCGCACCGAGCACGGCACCGAGATCGCCGTCGGCGTCACCGGACGCCCCGGCCAGGAACACATCCTGGAGTTCGCCTTCCACGAGGCCATGTTGCGCGGCCTCCCCCTGCGGATGGTGCACGCCTGGATCCATCCGGCCGTCAGGGCACCCGGCGACATGCAACCGCTCGTCTTCGACCTCGAAGGTGTCGGCCAGGAAGAGGCGCGCCTGCTGGCCGAGTCCATCGGTGGCTGGCGGGAGAGGTTCCCCGACGTGCCCATCGTCGAGCAGGTGGTACACGAACACCCGGCCAGAGCACTCATCGACGCCTCGGCCTCCGCCGAACTGGTCGTCGTGGGCGCCCCCGGCTCCGCGTGGCTCCTCGGATCGACGGTGCACGCCCTTCTCCCCCACGCCCACGCGCCCGTGGCCGTCATCCAGCACGCGCGCCGGGTCTGAGCTCTCGCTCCGCACTGCCGTGCCGGTCGATGGTTTGTCGGGTTTTTGGGTATTTAACCTCGATCAGCGCCTTTACAATGTAGATCGCTAAATATGGTCGCGCGGAACGGCCACCTGGAACGTCAGACCTGCCGCCCCGGCCAGGAGAGCAGGGCCGTCTCCCCTGGCCGGGGGGCGTTCAGTCGGCGCTCGCCGGCCGGTAGGTGAGGACGACGACTCCCGAATCGAACGTCACGGTGTCCGTGAGCTCCAGGGTCGCCTCGGTGCCCTCACGGAACAGCCGCTCCCCCTGGCCGCGGACGACCGGGTAGAGCCAGATCCGGTACTCGTCGAGGAGGCCGTGCTCCATGAGCGTGTCGGTGAGCCGGCCACAGCCCCAGATCAGGATGTTCCCGTCGAGCTGCTCCCTCAGCTTGGCCACCTCGGTGACGAGGTCGTCTCCGTGGATGATCGTCGAGTTGTTCCACTCGGCCTTCTCCAGAGTCGAGGAGACCACGTACTTGGGAATGTCGTTCACCCGGTCGGCGTAGGGGTTGCCGCTCATCGACGGCCAGGCCTGCGCCATACCGTCGTAGGTGACCCGTCCCAGCAGCAGGGCGTCGGCGGCGAAGAGCAGGCCGAGGGCGTACTCGCCGCTCTCCGCGTTCGAGTACTGCATGGACCACAGATGGGGGTTGTCGATGAAACCGTCGAGCGTCGCGTAGGTCGAAGTGATGACCTTACCCATTGGTGTCTCCGTGATTCCGGCGTTCGGCGAACGCGCTGTTGGGTGAAACGCCCCGCGATCTTCCGCGGCGCGCGGGATTTCCTACGGTCGTGTCCTGCCTGGTTCAGACGGTGTAGGGACGTCTGGCGCGGGCCTCGCGTAGTGCGTGGGCCCACCAGGTCAGCTGGTCCAGAGTGGTCTTGACCGCGGTGTCGCACGGCGCGCCGACTCTGGGCCAGCTGCCGTCGGCGGCGAATTGCTCCCAGTAGCGGGGCAGCGCGACACCGTCGCGGATGGCCACCGCGTGCAGCTCGGTGAACACCTCACGCAGCTGCGCGGCGGCCAGCAGGCCGCCGGAGTCGTTGCCGTAGGAGACGAACGCGACGGGCTTGGCCCGCCACTCCGGGTAGAACCAGTCGATGGCGCTCTTGAGCGGAGCGGGAAAGCTCCGGTTGTACTCGGGAGTCACCACCACGAACGCGTCGGCATCGGCCAGGCGCGGTGCCAGCGCCGCCACCGGGGCGGGCGGCGCCTCGTCCTCGTCCGTGAGCGTGCCGGGCAGGGCGACCTCGGCCAGATCGATCAGATCGATCTCCAGATCGGCCCGCCTGCGCGCCCGCGCCACGAACCAGGCCGCCACCGTGGGGCCGAACCGGCCGCGACGGGTGCTGCCGACGATGACCGCCACCCTCAACCGGTCGCTCTCGTGCGTCTCCGCCATCTCCGGCCTCCTTCGCCTCCGTGTCCGGCTCGATGTGTCCACTCTGCCTGGAGGGACTTACGGTCTTCTTCTCGCGGACTTACCATCGGCTGTTGCGATCGGCACGAACCCGGCAAGCCGTTCCTCTATGTCGGGTTATCGTGTCGATCATGCGTTTTGGGATACTGGGGCCACTGGCCGTGTGGACGACGGACGGACGATCCGTCACGATCCCCGGGGTGAAGGTCCGCACCCTGCTGGCCGACCTGCTCCTGCACGAGGGACGCCCGGTGCCCGCCGACCGGCTGATCGACGACCTGTGGGGCGAGGACCCGCCGGCCAATCCCGCAGGCGCTCTGCAGGCCAAGGTCTCGCAGCTACGGCGCGCGCTGGAGGACGCCGAACCCGGTGGCCGGGAGCTGGTCGCACACCACCCGGCTGGATATCTGCTGAAGGCCGACACCGACGCCGACGGCTTCCGGTCGCTGGTCGCCGAGGCGGGAAGGACCGGCGACCCGCGGACCAGAGCGGCGCTGCTCACCGACGCGCTCGCCCTGTGGCGCGGCCCCGCCCTGGCCGACTTCGCCGACGAACCCTTCACCGGCCCCACCGTCGCGCGCCTGCACGAGGAGTTGCTCACCGCCCGCGAAGACCACGCGGAGACCCGCCTCACCCTCGGTGAGCATGCCCCGCTCGCCGCCGAACTGGGCGATCTGCTCACCCGGCATCCCCTGCGAGAACGGCTGCGCGCCGCCCACATGCGCGCCCTCTACCGCTCCGGACTGCAGACAGAGGCGCTCCGCAGCTACGAGGAACTCCGCGACCACCTCGCCGACGAACTCGGCCTCACCCCCGGCGCCGACCTCGGCGCCCTGCATCGGGCCATCCTCACCCAGGACCCCGCCCTCGACCCGCCGGCACCACCCACCAGCGCCGCCGGACCCGCCACCAACCTGCCCACCCCTCTCACCCCCCTGATCGGCAGAGACCACGCGGCCACCGAGCTCCGCGCCCTGCTGGGCGCCAACCGCCTGGTCACCCTCACCGGTCCCGGCGGAGTGGGCAAGACCCGCCTCGCCGTCAAAGTCGCCGGACGCCTGACCGGCCCCTCCCCCGAGTCGCCCGCCGCCCCCTTTCCCGACGGGGTGTGGCTGGTCGAGCTCGCCTCGCTCGACCGGTCCGGGGCGTCGGACGCGGTGTCCCGGCTCGCTGAAACGATCATGACGGTGCTGGACATCCGAACCCCCCTCGCCCCATCGGAGCCGACGTCACCTTTGGACCGGCTCACCGGCGCCCTGCGCTCCCGGCGGCTGCTCCTCGTGCTCGACAACTGCGAACACCTCGTCGAACCGGTCGCCGAACTCGTCCGGCACCTGCTCGAGGCCATCCCCGCGCTGCGCATCCTCGCCACCAGCCAGGAACCGCTCGCACTGACCGGCGAGGTGATCTGGAACGTCCCGCCCCTGGACACGCCCCGCCTCACCGAGACCGACCTGCCGACCCTGCGAAAAACCGGTTCCGTACAGCTGTTCGTCGCCCGGGCGTCCGCCGCCGGCAGAGATTTCACCCTGGACGCCGACACCGCCCCGGCGGTCGCGACGCTCTGCCGCCGCCTGGACGGCATCCCGCTGGCCCTGGAACTGGCCGCCACCAGGGTCCGCGCCCTGGGAGTCCACAACCTCGTCGACCGCCTCGACGACCGCTTCCGCCTCCTGGCAGGCGGGCACCGCGGCGCCCCACCCCGCCAGCAGACCCTGCACGCCATGATCGACTGGAGCTGGGAGCTCCTTACCCATCCGGAACGTCTCACCCTCCAGCGCCTGGCCGTTCACACCGGCGACTGCACCCTGCACGCCGCGGAGAACGTCTGCGCCGCCGAGGACCTCGCCTCCGCCGACATCCCCGACCTCCTGGCACGCCTGGTAGACCGCTCCCTGGTCACCGTCGTCCACACCGCCGACGGCCCCCGCTACCGTCTCCTGGAATCGGTCACCGCCTACTGTGCCGAACATCTACGCCGGACAGGCGAGCTCGAACGCCTGCGACAACGCCACCGGCACCACTACACCGACCTCGCCGAACAGGCCGCGCCGCACCTGTACGGACACCGGCAGCAACGCTGGCTGCACCGCCTGGACGCGGAGACCGCCAACATCCGCACCGCGCTCGACACCGCCCTCGGCGCGAAGGACGCGGCCGGCGCGCTACGCCTGGTCAACGCGATGGCCTGGTACTGGTTACTGCGTGGACGACTGACCGAAGCCCGGCGATCCCTGGCCTCCGCACTGGCCCTCGCCAACGAGGCGTCCATCTCCCGGACCTCCGCGCTCCGCGCCGGTGCGCTGGCCTGGGAGACCGGGATCGGTTTCCTCCACGGTGACGTCGCGGACCGAGAGGATCGCCGCCGCGAGGCCCTGTCGATGTACGAGGACGCAGGCGATCCCGCCGGGCGTGCCAGGGCCGAGTGGTTTCTGGCCCACACCGGCATCGACCTGGGCGACCTGTCGGTCGCGGAGGACCTGCTGGACCAGGCGCTGCCGGCCTTCCAGGCGGCCGGTGACCGGTGGGGGACGGCCGCGGCCCTCGCCACCCGGGCCAAGCTCGCGCACGTACGAGGCGATCTGGCCGCGCTCGGACGCGACGGCGAACGGAGCGCTGAGCTGTTCGGCGAGCTCGGCGACCGCTGGGGCAGACTGGAGGCCACCGGCTGGCTCGGCGCTCTGGCCGAGATGACCGGTGATCTCCAGCGGGCCGACCGGCTGCACCGGGACGGCCTGCGCATGGCGGAAGAACTCGGACTCTGGCCCGAGGTCGCCGGGCGGCTGGCCTGGCTCGGCTGGACCGCCCTGCAACGCGGCGACTACGCCCAGGCCAGGGAGACCTGTGAGCGGGCACTACGGCTGGCGACCGAGCAGGGCCACCGGACCGCGCAGATCTTCGCCACGATGGGGCTCGCCTTCGCGGCCCGTAGGGAGGATCTTCTCGATCTCGCCGAGACCCACCTGCGCGACCTGCTGAACGGTGCCCCCGAGCAGAGCGCGGAGGAGACTCCGCCCCCGTACCTCCCCATAATCATGAGCGAGCTGGGATTCGTCGCCGAGCAGCGTGGCGACGCCGCCGCGGCCCTCGCCTCGCATCTGGGGTCCATCGACCTCGCGGCCAGATTCGAAAGCTCCCGTGAGATGCCAGGCGCCCTGGAGGGCCTGGCCGGGGCACTGACCCTCGCCGGAGACCACGACGGCGCCGCCCTGCTCCTGGGTGCGGGGGCCGCGGCCCGCGCGTCGGACTCCCCACCGCCTCCCACGGAACGCGGCGACATCGACCGGATCACCACGCGGGTGCGTGAAGCGCTGGGCGCGGACCGCTTCACCGCCGGGTTCGAACGCGGCGGCACTCTCACCTCTCCGGAGATACGGTCCCTGCTGGCCCCACCACCGGCCACGCCCGAGACGACCGCGGCACGACCGCACCCGGAGTGAGCCCCGGCCTCGGACCGGGACGGTTTTCCGGAACATGGTCCTCGCGAAACGGACGAGCGGCTCGAAATAGCCGCCCGTAACCGGCGTGGACAGGGGAGGTCGGGTGGGAACCCGGTAT